>JAFWBZ010000203.1 GCA_017537105.1 Clostridia bacterium
ACGGAAATGGTGTCCGGCTGGCACAGCTGCTCGATGCGCTGGATGATCTGTTCCTTGCGCGTCACGAGCTCGCGGTCCGAAATGACTACCGACATCGTGTCGATGCCCGTGGGCATGTGCTCAAAGCTCACGCCGAAGTCCTCCAGCGCCTGCAGCACTCGCCGGCCAAAGCCATACTCGGAGTTCATCATCGCCTTGTCGATGGTGATCAGCGTGAAGTTCTTGTGGCCGGCGATGCCGGTGATGACCTGACCCTGCTCGCGGCTGGGCGAGGGATTCACCACGATCATCGTGCCAGGGTCCTCGGGGGCGTTGGTATTGCGGATGTTGGTGGGGATGCCCGCCTTGTGCACCGGGAAGATGGCGTCCTCGTGCAGCACCGTCGCGCCCATGTAGGACAGCTCACGGAGCTCCTTGTAGGACAGCTCGCGGATGCACTTCGGGTTCTCTACGATGTTGGGGTCCGCCATCATGAAGCCGGACACATCCGTCCAGTTCTCGTACACGTCCGCCTGGCAGGCGCGCGCGACGATCGCGCCGGAGATGTCGCTGCCGCCCCGGGAGAAGGTGTGGACCTCCCCGTTGGGATAGGAGCCGTAGAAGCCGGGAATGACCGCGCGCTCGTGGTTCGCCAGCGCCTGTCCCAGCACCTCGTTGGTCCATTCGGAGGCAAATACGCCCTGCCGGTCAAACTTGATGGCGTCTTTCGGGTCAACAAAGTCCCATCCGAGGTAGTTTGCCAGCAATACCCCGTTCAGAAATTCTCCACGGCTGGCCGCAAAATCGGGATTCTTCTGGCGGCGGATCTCCTCCCCGGTCTCCAGCAGCATCCCGTAAAAGTCAAAGTCAAGTCCCAGCGCGTTGTAGATGTCCATGTACCGATCCACGATCTTCTGGAACATCTCCTCATGGCTCTGGTTCCGCTCGACCAGGCGGTGGCACTGGTACAGCATGTCCGTGACCTTGCTGTCCTCCATGAATCGCCTGCCCGGCGCGCTCGGCACGACATAGCGGATGTCCGGATCCGACAGCACGATCTCCCTGACCTTGCGAAAGTGCTCGGCGTCGGCCAGCGAAGAGCCGCCGAACTTTGCCACTTTGATTCCCAATTCCAATTCCTCCTCTGGCGCGGCGATTGCCACCGCCCTCCAATCCCATTATACCGGGAAAGGTTTCATTTGTAAAACAAATGTTTCAAATGTCTTCAATCAGATTATCAGATGTTTCGTATCCCTCTGCCGGCGACTCCGGCACCTGAATCTCAGATTCGATCCGATCCAGCAGCGCATCTCGCCCCGTGCCGTCCGCGGAAGAGTGGACCAACACCTCCCAGGGCTGCACCGAGAGGGTGCGGCAGATCACGGGGATGCTTCGACCCCTCTGCGCCTTGGAGAGCTTGTCCGCCTTGGTCGCGACGACGGTAAAGGGGATCTCATAGTGTCGCAGGTACTGCACCATCAGCTGGTCGTCCTGGGTCGGTGCATGGCGGATGTCCACCAGCTGAAAGACATGCTTCAGATGCTGCGTATTGCGCAGGTATCCCTCGATCATGTCCGCCCACTTCTGCTTCTCCTGCTTGGGCGCCTTGGCAAAGCCGTAGCCCGGCAGATCCACCAGGAAAAAGGCGTCGTTGAGCAGGTACAGGTTGACCAGACGCGTCTTGCCAGGCTCCGAGGAGGTGCGCGCCAGCCTGGAATTCCGGGCCAGGTTGTTGATCAGGGACGACTTTCCGACGTTGGACTTCCCCACCATGGCAATCTCCGGAAGGCCCTGTCCGGGGAACTCCCGAAAGGCGCTCATCGACTGCACAAATTTAGCGCTCTTGATCAACATGCCTCGGCCCTCGCAGTTTCGTCGGCTTCCGGCGGGATCAACACGACCCGCAGCGCATCCTCCACGCGGTCCATGCGATACACGCGAAGCTGCTGCAGGACCTCTGCATCGATCTTCTCCAGATCCTTTTCGTTTTCCCGCGGCAGCAGGATATTGCGGATGCCCATGCGATACGCCGCGAGCAGCTTCTCCTTGACGCCGCCGATGGGCAGCACCTTGCCGTGCAGCGTGATTTCACCGGTCATGGCGAATGCGCCGCTGGCCTTCCATCCCGTCACCGCGGAGAGCAGCGCGCAGGTCAGCGCCACGCCTGCGGAGGGGCCGTCCTTGGGCACTGCCCCTTCGGGGACGTGAATGTGAATATCGTGGCTGTCAAAGAAATCCTCCGGCATGCCGTAGCGGCCGAGCTGGCTGCGAACGACGCTCACCGCCAGCTCCGCGGATTCCCGCATCACCTCGCCCAGCTTTCCGGTCAGCTTCAGCTTGCCCTTTCCCGGGAACGTCACGGCCTCCACGGGCATGACTTCCCCGCCCACGCTCGTCCAGGCGAGGCCGTTGACCATGCCCAC
The DNA here is from genome assembly GCA_017537105.1 of Clostridia bacterium. Lineage (GTDB taxonomy): Bacteria > Bacillota > Clostridia > Christensenellales > Aristaeellaceae > UBA2862. The sequence continues at coordinate 2,403 of JAFWBZ010000203.1, forward strand.
TTCCGCCTGCTCAGCCGCAGGCTGACGCAGGTACCTGGGCGCGCCCAGATAGGCCTTGAGGTCACCGGGCTTGATGCTGACGCCGGTCTCCTCCGGATGCTCGACGAGGCGGAGCGTCACCGCGCGGCAGAGCTTGGCGATCATGCGCTCCAGCGTCCGCACGCCGGCCTCGCGGGTATATCCGTCGATCAGGGCCGTCAATGCCCGGTCGGTGATCCGGAACTGGCGCTTGGTCAGGCTGTGCGCCTCCAGCTGCTTGGGCACCAGGTGGCGCTTGGCGATCTGGAGCTTTTCACCGGCGGTATAGCTGGGAACCTCGATGATCTCCATGCGGTCCAGCAGCGCCGGATCGATCGTATCCGTCGTATTGGCCGTGGTGATGAACAGCACGTCGGACAGGTCGAACGGCGCCTCGATATAGTGGTCTAGGAACGTGCTGTTTTGCGCGGGATCCAGCGCCTCCAGCATGGCTGAGGCCGGGTCCCCGCGCATGTCATGGGACATCTTGTCGATCTCGTCCAGCAGGAACACCGGGTTCATGGTCTTGCACTGTCGAATCGAAGAGACGATCCGCCCCGGCATGGCGCCCACATACGTCTTTCGGTGGCCGCGAATCTCCGCCTCGTCGTGCACGCCGCCCAGCGACATGCGCGTGAACTTCCGGTTCAGTGCGCTGGCGACGGACCGCGCGATGGAGGTCTTGCCGACGCCCGGCGGGCCCACCAGGCAGAGAATCGGGCTCTTGAGCTTGTCCGAGGCCACGGATCGCACCGCGAGATACTCGATCAGGCGCTGCTTGACCTCCTCCATGCCGTAGTGATCGGCCTCCAGGACTTTGCGCGCCTTGCGGATATCGATGTCGGAGGCATCGTAGACGCTCCAGGGAAGCTCCAGCATGTACTCGATGTAGTTCTGGCTCACGCTGCTCTCCGGGGCATGCACGGAGCTTCGCGCCAGGCGCTTGAGCTCCTTCTCCACATGCTCCCGGGCCATCGCGGGCATCTTGGATTCCTGGATGCGCTTTCTCAGCTCGACAATTTCCTCATCCTCGTCCTCGCCGAGCTCCTCCTGAATTGCATGAATCTGCTCGCGCAGATAGTATTCATGGTTGGACCTGTCCATATACTCGCGCACCTTGGCCTGAATGCGCTCGTCCAGCTCCGCGATCTTGATCTCGTCGGCCAGCTTTTCCAGCAGCAGATGCATGCGCACGGAGACATCCATGCATTCCAGCAGCGCCTGCTTGTCCTCCAGCCGCGTGATCAGGTTCGCGCCGATGACATCGCACAGCACGGAGGGGTTTCTCTCCCCCGCGATCTCCTGGAGCAATTCGGGCATGCTCTGCCCGCGGCTCCGCGCCGCCTGCGGCGCATAGCTTCGAATGGCGCGCATCAGGGCCTGGTCCTCCGGAGTCAGATCCGCATTCGTCTTCCGCACAGGCGCGTAGAATTCCGCCGTCTGGCGGTTTTCCTCCTCCGAAATGCGGAGTAGATAACCGCGTTCCCGTCCCTCCAGAAGCACGCGAACGGTTTGATCGGGCAGGTGGATGACCTGCTTGATCCACGTAACGGTGCCCACCGTATACAGGTCCTTCATTTCGGGCCGCTCGATCAGGCTGTCGCGCTGTGCCACGACGAACAGGCGCTGATCGTCCTCCAGGGCGCGCTGCAGCGCGCCGATGGAGCGGTCGCGCGCGACATCGACGGTGATCACGGTATTGGGGAATATGGCAAGGCCGCGCAATGGAAGAAGCGGCAGATGAAGGGTCTCCAGGCGGCGCTTCGGTTTGCTCAACGGTTCATCCTCCAGGGTGGAATTGTATTTGTAGTATACATGAAATGTGTTAAGATACAAGCGTTTTACAATGGTGATTTCCACCATGCGCGCCGTTATATTTGTCCGGTGGGAACTCGATGGTTTCCTCCCAGAGAAAACGGCCGCCTTCCGCAGAAGGCGACCGTTTCCGGACGGGAAAGGCAGTCAGTCCTCGTCGTCCTCGTAGACGTCGTCGAGATCGTCGGCTTCGAAGATCGCCATGACCTTGTCCGCGAGATCATCGTCGACCGGCAGGAATTCCTCCTGATCCTCGCCGACGGGCTTGACCTCCATGATCATGACGTCGATCTCATCCGCCTCGTCCGCTTCCGGATCCTCGACGTACTCCGTCATCAGCGCGTACTCCTTGCCCTCATAGCAGAGATAGTCCAGCACTTCCATCGTGATCTCGTTGCCGGCGTCGTCCTCAAATACGACGATGTCCCGTTCTTCATCCATGACCAACAGCCTCCCCATTTGTTCTTATCATCAGTCCACCGCTTGCAGCGCAAACTGCACGCTGACGGTGGCGGATACCTGAAGTGTGGAGGCATAGACCTCCGTGCCCGCCCCGGCATCGGTTACAACCTCTTCCTTGGCGTAGTATGCGCCGTTGTCGGCATAGCTGTACTCCGCTTCGGAAATGGAGACAAGTTCGCCGAGCTTCATGCCTGCAGCCTCGGCCATGGCGGAGGCCTTGTCAAAGGCGCGCTCAATGGCCAGCTTCAGCGCCTGGTTGCTCTCCTCGGTCGTGTCCGATGCGGAAAAGCTGATGTCGCTGAACGTGTTCGCGCCGGCCTCAAAGGCGGCGTCGATGTACTTGCCGACGTTCTCCGTATCGGAGGTCGTCACGGAAATGCTGGTTTCCGCCGTATACCCGACCACCGGATTCTTTGCATCGTTGTAGTCGTATTCGGGATAGATGCTGATGTAGTTGGTGTGGATATCCTTGGCCTCGATCCCCATTTCCTTCATCTTTTCGATGACGCTGGCGATCTTCCGGTTGACGGTGGCCTGGGCCGAGGTGACATCCTCCGCGATCTCCCGCACGCCCATGGTGATCGAAGCGGCGTCTGCGTTCAAATTGACGACGCCAACCCCGCGGACCGTCAGCACCGCGGGTTCCGCAAGCGCCAGAACGCAGGAACCGAGCAGCGACAATACGAGCAGCATGACAACAATCTTCTTCATTATGCTTCCCTCCTCATGATTTGAAGTATGACCTTCAACCATTAGACGAAAGCCAGGTGAAAAAGGTTCGATGTCGCGCTGCTTAATTTTCCCTTAGCACAAGCAGCAGGGAAAGCGCGTGCCCGGAGGCGGTGTCGCCGTCAAGTGTCAGATCGGAATGCCCGTAATGCGAAAGAGAGGCAAGAAAATCCGCGGCGTTTTCCGCCTGCATCTCCAGATAGAGGTTTGCACACCGCGCGTCGCCGTCGTCAAACCGCTGCTCGCGCAGGCTGCCCTCATACTCTTCCGCAAGGTCGCCGATATAGCTGCAAGCGTCGTCGAGGTCCTCCACATCCAGGGTATACTCGCGCATCGGAACGGCGTCTGCGACGGATTCCTCCATCGGGACCGCTTCCTCCTCGGCAGCTTCCAGGACGCCGTCCGTCTCCAGCAGCGCATATTCCATGGCGTTCTCACCGGAATCGAAGGCCTCCTCCGCACCCATTGCAAGCGCGTCGGCGCTCCGCTGCGCAGAGCGCGGTCCGGCGGGTTTCAGCAGCAGACCCGCACATACCAGCACCGCGAGCCCCGCCGCGATGCCTCCTGCATAGCGAATCCAGCTACGACGATGCGCGCCCTTTGCCTCGTCCCTGATCGCACGACGCCACTGCGCCTGTGCCTGGATGGGAACCTCCACTTCGGGCGCCAGCTCGGTGAGCATCGCCTTCAGCTGCCTTGCAGCCCGGAGCTTGTTTGCACAGGCTTCGCACGTCTTCGCGTGGGCTTCCAGCGCATCGAGCTCGCTTCTCGACAGTTCGCCGTCCATCCAGCGGTCGAGAACCGCATCTATCCTGTCGCAAAGCATCGGCAGCGCCCTCCTTTCCTCGCGTATGTCAACAAAAACCGATCTCCCGGTCCAACGTTTAGACGCCGTATCTGTCAAAAAGTTCCGGGTTCAGCGCAATTTTTTCCCGGAGCTTTTCACGTCCGCGGCTGATGCGCGATTTGATGGTCCCAACGTTGACGCCGAGCGCCTCTGCGATGTCCTCGTAGGGCAAGCCCTGAATGTCCCGGAGCACCACGGCGGCGCGCATGTCCTCGGGCAACTCGCAGATGTACCGCTGCAGGCTTTGCTGCATCTCCGCCCGGATCGCGTGCCGCTCGGGCGTGTCCCCGCCGTCCGAAGGCGTCCAGCCCTCCTCCAGCAGGTCGTCCAGCGAGGTCCCCGGCCTCCCCTTGCGCCGTCTGAGCTCGTCCAGGCAGGTGTTCATGGTGATCCTGTAGACCCACGTTCCAAAGGAGGACTGGGCCTTGAAGCTTGCTATGGAGCGGTAAATGCGAAGCATCGCGTCCTGCAGGCAGTCCTGGGCATCCTCGCGGTTGCCGCACATGCGAAGGGCGACGGCGTACATCCTTCCCTCATGCATAGACATGAGTTCGTTGAACGCCTGGGCGCTGCCGCGCACGGCGCGCTCAATCAGCTGTCTCTCCTCCACGGCGGCCCACCTCCCCCTCTGTTGCGTTCATTATACACGATTGTCGGCGGTTTTGAAAGCCCGACACTCGTTGAAAAAGGACTTGACTTTTGATGCGCGAATGCT
>JAFWBZ010000204.1 GCA_017537105.1 Clostridia bacterium
ACGGCAAGCTGACCATCTTCCCCATCGGTGAAAACGTGCTGCGGGAGGCCCAGGCCGAGATCCTGAAGGACGCCTGGCAGAGCGGCTTCGAGCTGGAGAACCACACCTATACCCACAACGGTCTCTACAAGGTGGACGACCAGCGCATGACCGAGGAGGTCTACAAGCAGCAGCAGACGCTGAGCTACATCCTGAATCTGGAGTACCACTGCCACTTCCTGCGCCCCATGGGCGGCGATGCCCGCCGGGACCAGCGCATGCAGATGTACGCAAAGCAGCTGGGATATTACGGCATCGCCCACTGGAGCTGCGCCGGCTCCACCAGCAGCGAGGAGAAGATCAAGGAAAACCTGAAGCCCGGCGCCATCTACCTGTTCCACACCACCAACAACGACTGGGACAAGCTGGTGTGGTTCATCCCCTGGGTGGCCGAGCAGGGCTACCAAATGGTGACCCTGAACGAGATGTTCGACTACCCCGACAACGAGACCGGCGAGCTGACCATGCCCGCCCAGGAATACCCCGTCCCCGCGCTTCAGCCCTACACCCGGGTGTACACGCCCCTGAAAAAGACCACCTACTCCTGGTACGCCTACCTGTTCCAGCAGAAGCTGATCGAGCTGGGCTACCTGGAGGGTGAGCCCGACGGCATCTACGGCGCGGGCTGCGCCGCCGCGGTGGAGAAGTACCAGAGCGACCACGGCATGACCGCCGATGGCATCGCCAGCCCCGAGCTGCAAATGGAGCTGCTGGGTGCGGGCTGACGATGGATAAAAAAAGCCTTCCCCTTTAGGGGAAGGTGGCAGCGCCGCAGGCGCTGACGGATGAGGTCCGTAACCCCGACACATGATACGCGGGCGCCAATTATGGCGCCCCTACGTATGTCTGATCCTCAAAATATCCCCCGCCCCGACCCCATCCGGCGCGTCCATCTCGAACAGGGTCATGGGCACATTGGCGGCTTCGATGGCGTTGCCGTCCGGGTCGGTCAGGTTCTGCGCGGTGAACCGCAGGCCGAACACGTCGGGCGACAGCACCTCGATCACGTCCCCAGCGCAGACCCGGTTGCGCTGCTCCACGCGCACGCGGCCCCCGGGCAGCGCCGCCTTCACCACGCCCACAAACGTGCAATCCTGCTGATACGTCCCGTCGTCCGGGGCGTGTTTTTTCATCTTGCCGAAGTAGAACCCGGAGGCGTAGCTGCGGTGGCTGGCGGCGTCCAGCTCCCTCTGAAGCTCGGCAAGCGGCGTGGTGCCGTCGATGCGGCGGCGATAGGCGCTGACCACTGTGGCCACGTAGTAGGGCGACTTCATGCGCCCCTCGATCTTGAACGACGTGACCCCCGCCGCGGCGATCCGGTCCAGAAAATCGATGCAGCACAGGTCGTAGCTGCTGAGGATCGTGGTGCCCGTTTCGTCCTCCTCCACGGGGAAGTATTCGCCGGGACGCTTCTCCTCCATCAGGTGATACTGCCACCGGCAGGGCTGAGCGCAGCCGCCGTGGTTGGCGCTGCGGTCCGTGAGATAGGCGCTGATCATGCACCGCCCCGACCAGGCCATGCACATCGCGCCGTGCACGAAGGCCTCCAGCTCCAGTTCCTTCGGCGTCCTCGCCCGCAGCTCCGCGATCTGCTCCAGGGTCATCTCCCGCCCCAGCACCACCCGGGTCGCGCCCATGTCGTAGTACACCTGGGCGGCGCGGAAGTTCACGCAGTTAGCCTGGGTGGACACATGCACGTCCAGTCCCGGCGCGGCCTCCCGCATGGCGGCGATGGCCCCCAGGTCCGCCACGATGGCGGCGTCCGCCCCGGCGTCTTGGAGCGCCCGGGCGTAGTCCCCCAGGGCGTCGATCTCGGCGTTGGTCGGGAAGGCGTTCACGGTCACATACAGCTTCTTTCCCGCGCCGTGCACCCGCCCGGCGGCCTCGGCAAGCTTCTCCATGGAAAACCCGGTGCTGCCTGCCCGCAATTGCAGCATCGGCCCGCCCAGGTACACCGCGTCCGCGCCGAAGCGCAGGGCGGCCTCCAGGCGCTCCATGTCGCCCGCGGGGGCCAGCAACTCCACGCCCGGCAGGCTATTCA
>JAFWBZ010000011.1 GCA_017537105.1 Clostridia bacterium
ATGCGGTCCGTCACGGATGCCTTTGAACAGGGCTGGTCCGCGGTGAAGCTCTACTTCATGCTGGGTCTGCCCAACGAGACGGACGAGGATGTGCTGGGCATCGCAGATCTGGCCCAGAAGGTCAGAAGGTGCTATTTCTCCGTACCGAAGGAGAAGCGCGCGCCGGGGCTGCGCATCACGGTGTCCGCGTCGGTGTTCGTGCCCAAGAACGACACCCCCTTCCAGTGGGCGCCGCAGCTGGACTACCAGACTGTCGTACATCGCCAGCAGCTGCTGCGGCAGGCGCTCAACCAGCTCAAGGGCGTGGACTTCAAGTACCACGCGCCGGATGTGAGCTACATCGAAGCGGTGTTCGCCCGCGGCGACCGGCGGCTGGGAGAGGTCCTGGAGCGCGCCTGGCGCCTGGGCTGCCGGTTTGACGGCTGGTCGGACCAGTTCCGCTATGACCTGTGGCTCCGGGCCTTCGAGGCGTGCGGCATCGATCCGGACTTCTACGCCACCCGCGAGCGCCCGGAGGACGAGGTGTTCCCCTGGGATCATCTCGACTGCGGCGTGACGAAGCAGTATCTGCTGCGGGAGTGGCACAGGGCCCTCCGCGGCGAGTGCACGCAGGACTGCCGCAAGGGCTGCACCGGCTGCGGCATGAAGCGATACGAGGGGGCGTGCGTATGAGAGCGTTGATACGGTTCGGCAAGCAGCCGCGGCTTCGCTTCATCTCCCACCTCGACCTTCAGCGATTCTTCCAGCGCGCGGTCAACCGCACGGGGCTCCCGATCGCCTGGTCCCAGGGCTTCAATCCGCATCCGGTGATGTCCTTCGGATCGGCGCTCGCGCTGGGCTGGACCAGCGAATACGAGGTGCTGGATATCAAGCTCTCCGCGCCGATGGGCCGCAAGCGCACGGAGGACGCCATCCGCGCCGCGCTTCCGGAAGACTTGCCCGTGCTGGAGGTGCGCATGGTGGACGACCGGCACCCCGCGCCGATGGCCCTGGTGCGCATGTCCGAATACTCGGTGCGACTGACCGGAGCGGGCGGGGCGAAGGTCATCGAACAGATTCCCGCGTTCCTCGCGCGCAAAGAAGTGCTCGCGATGAAGAAGACCAAGTCCGGAGAAAAACAGATGGACATCCGCCCGATGGTCGTCGCTCTGGAGCCCGTCGAAGATGGCTTCCGGGCGCGGCTGATGCTGACGGAACAGAGCACGCTGAAGCCGGACCTGCTGGTGCGGGTGCTGGCGGAGCAGGCGGGCGTCGAGCCGCCCGAGGCCGCCATTCATCGCACATTGCTGCTGGGCCTGAACGAAAACGGCGAGCCCGCGCCGTTGATGGCGCTATGAAGCAGACCATACTCATCGAATCCGTGCGCGGCGAGACGCGCCTGGCCATCCTCGAGGAGGGCAGGCTGTGCGAGTACTACGCCGAGCGCCCCGGGGCGGACGAGGTCACGGGCTCCATCTACCTGGGCCGCGTGGAAAACGTGGTGCCCGGCATGAACGCGGCCTTTGTGGACATCGGCCTGGAGAAGAACGGATTCCTGTATGCGGGCGATATCCCGGAGATTGCCCGGGGCGACCGCCAGCTGGCCGCCCGCATGGAGGGACAGCGCATCGAAAGGCTGGTGCGCCCCGGGCAGGAGATCCTGGTGCAGGTGACCAAGGTGCAGTCCGGGCAGAAGGGGCACCGGCTCTCCTGCCACGTGACGCTGCCCGGCCGCACGATGGTGCTGCTGCCGGGGGTGCGCTACGCGGGGGTGTCGCGCAAGATCACGGATGCGGCGGAGCGCGACCGGCTCCACGCCGCCGCCCGGAGCTTTCAGGGCGAATCGGACATGGGGCTGATCGTCCGCACCGCCGCGGCGGGCCAGCAGGAGGAAGCCCTGCGGGGCGAATGGGAGAGCCTGACGACGCTGTGGGGCGACATCCGCAGCAGGGCAGCCCGCGCCAAGGCGCCCGCCAAGGTGTTCTCCAACGACGATTTGACCCTTCGCTGCGTCCGGGATTTACTGGGTCCCGAGACCGAGGCAGTCTGGGTGGACGACCCGGACACGCTGGCCGCGGTGCGCAGGCAGGCGGAGATCATGGCCCCGCAGTGGATCGACAGGATCCGCATCAACGAGGCGCAGACACCGCTGTTCGACCTGTATCGGGTGGACCGCCAGCTGGACAAGGCGCTTCGAAAGTACGTCTGGCTGGACAGCGGCGGCTCGCTGGTCATCGAGGAGACCGAGGCCATGACGGTCATCGACGTCAACACCGGCAAGTTCACCGGCAAGCGCGATCTCGAGGACACGATCTACCGGATCAACTGTGAGGCGGCCCGGGAGATCGTCCGGCAGCTGCGCCTGCGGGACATCGGCGGCATCGTCATCGTGGATTTCATCGACATGGCGGACGCCACCAAAAATGAAGCGCTGCTCGGTCTGCTGCGCGAGCTGGCCGGGTCGGACCGGAACCGCCTGAGCGTGGTGGGAATGACCGGGCTGGGCCTGGTGGAACTGACGCGCAAGAAGCAGCGCCGGCCGCTGTCGCGGCAGCTGCTGCACACCTGCTCCGCCTGCGGCGGGGACGGCGCGGTGCCGTCTCACGAGACCACCGCGCGCCGCGCAGTACGCGAGATCTGGCGCAGGCGCCGCATGGGTGAGGAAAACCCGATCCTGGCGGAGGCAGAGGAGCCGGTGGTGCGCTGGATGCGGCGCATCGGCGCCCCCGAGGGAGGAAGGGTCTACGCATGTCCGAGGGATGGGCTGGAGGCCGGGCAATACCGGCTCTCCCCCGCGGACGAATCGTCCCTTCCCGAAAAGAGCAAACCACTGAAATGAGGCTGGAGATATGAAGGAGAGGCTCACTGTGCCCGAGGAAGAGATGCTCCGCCAGCGGGAGTTCATGAAGCTCGTGAAGGCGATGGAGCATCGCCCGCAGACCTACCACATCGTGTCGATGGGCTGCCAGATGAACGAGCGCGACTCGGAGTCCATCGCGGGCATGCTGACGGAGATGGGCCTTGCGCACCAGCCAGTGCGCGAGCAGGCCGATCTCATCCTCTACAACACCTGCTGTGTGCGGGAAAACGCGGAAAACAAGGCCCTGGGCAACGTCATCTGGCTCAAGGAGCTCAAGAAGACCAAGCCGGAGCTGATGATCTGCGTCGGCGGCTGCATGACCCAGGAAAAGGGCATGGCGGCCATGATGAAGAAGCGCTATCCCTTCATCGACCTGATCTACGGTACCCACAACCTGTACCGGCTCCCGGAGTACGTCTGGCGCGTGCTGACGGAGCGGCGGCCGGTGGTGGAGGTCATGGACATCGACGGAGAGGTCGTGGAGGGCCTGCCCGAGGTGCGGAAGTCGAAGTTCATGGGGTTCGTGAACATCATGTACGGCTGCGACAACTTCTGCACCTACTGCATCGTGCCCCACGTGCGCGGCCGCGAGCGCTCCCGCACGCCGGAGGCCGTCATCGAGGAGTGCGTTCGCCTTCAGGACCAGGGCGCGCAGGAGATCATGCTGCTGGGCCAGAACGTCAACTCCTATCGCGGCGGCGGCGCGGAATTTGCGGAGCTGCTGTATCGCATCGACCGGCTGGGCATTCCCCGGATCCGCTTCATGACCAGCCACCCGAAGGACCTCTCCGATGAGCTGATCCAGGCCTTCGGGGAGCTGAAGCACCTGATGCCGCAGCTGCACCTGCCGGTCCAGGCGGGCAGCGACGAGGTCCTCAGGCGCATGAACCGCCGGTATACGCGGGCGCACTACCTGGAATTGGTCCGGAAGCTGCGCGGCGTCTGCCCGGATATTGGGCTGACCAGCGACCTCATCGTGGGCTTTCCCGGCGAGACGCTGGAGCAGTTCGAGGAGACGATGCGCCTGGTGCGCGAGGTCCGCTTCGACGCCGCCTACACGTTCATCTTCTCTCCGCGCAAGGGCACCCGAGCGGCGGAGTTCCCGGACGAAACGCCGGAAGCGGTCAAGAGCGAGCGCATTCAGCGCCTGATCGACCTGCAGCAGGCCATTGCGCTCGAGGTGCTGGAACAGCAGGTGGGCCGCGTTGAAACGGTGCTTGTGGAATCCGTATCCACCCGGGACAGCGGTTCTGTCGGCGGAAAGACGCCCCGGGGCCACATGGTGAACTTCCCGGGTGACAGCCGCCTGATCGGGCAATTTGTGGACGTTGAAATCACCTCAGCCGGGCGCAACACCCTGCGGGGCAGGAGAATTGGAGGATAGACGATGGACAGTGTATTTGCAAAGACGCGGGAGCTGGGCGAGGCCCTGCTGGAATGTGAGACCTACCGCAGGATGAAGGCCGCCGAGGAAAAGGCCATGGGCAACGCCGAGGCCGCCGAGGCCATGGCGACCTCTCTGGAGAAGCGCACGGCGCTGCAGGACATGATGTGCCAGGACAATCCGGATCCCGGCGCGATGAAGCGGCTCTCCGAGGAGATGGACAGCTGTCAGGAGCGCCTGCAGATGATCGACGACGTCGTGGCGCTGATGGAGGCCCGAAACGACTTCAACAGCCTGATCGGCCAAATCAACCAGGTGCTGCAGTTCATCGTCACCGGACGCATGGACGAGTCCGGCTGCAGCGGCGACTGTGGAAGCTGCGGCGGCTGCCACTGAGGCTCCGCCTGCCCGAATTCACCACAGACAAAAAGGGGGGACTCCCATGCCCGTTACGCCCATGATGCAGCAGTATCTCGACATCAAGGAACAGTATCCCGGCGTGATTCTGTTTTTCCGGCTCGGGGACTTCTATGAGATGTTCTTCGAGGATGCGAAGCTGGTCTCCCGGGAGCTGGAACTGACGCTGACGGGCAAGGACTGCGGCCTTTCCGAGCGCGCGCCGATGTGCGGCGTCCCCTATCATGCGGTGGACACCTATCTGCAGAAGCTGATCGAGAAGGGCTACAAGGTCGCCATCTGCGAACAGATGACCGATCCCGCCACCACCAAGGGACTGGTGGAGCGCGAGGTCATCCGCGTGGTGTCGCCGGGAACCGTGATTGAGTCGAACATGCTGGAGGACCGCAAGGCCAACTACATCGCCTCCGTGTGCCTTCGAAAGAACCAGGCGGGCTGCGCTTTCTGCGACGTCTCCACCGGCGAGTTCTACCTCTACCCCATCCAGGACGTTCGCGCCAACCTCTCCGACGAGCTGGCGCGCCTGAACCCCAGCGAGATCATCGTCAACGATTCGGAAGCGTTCTCAAAATTTGAACCGGAGCGCGCCCGGCGGGCGGAGGCCCCGGGGGAGGACCGCTTCGCCTACGCCTTTGCGGCGAAGGCCATGACCGCCCACTTCGGCCAATCCATCGCGGACATGGGCTTTGCGGAACAGCGACTGGCCGTGTGCGCCGCCGGCGCGCTGCTCTCCTACCTGACGGAGACCCAGAAAAACGCGCTGGCGCACATCATCACGGCGCAATCCTACGAATCCATGCGATACATGGCGCTGGACCGTGTGGCGCTTCGAAACCTGGAGCTCACGGAAACCGCCCGGGAAAAGACCCGCAGGGGCTCTCTGCTGTGGATTCTGGACAAAACGCGCACCTCCATGGGCAGCCGGCTGCTGCGATCCTGGATCGAGCGGCCGCTGAAGGAGAAGAGCGCCATCGAGGCCCGGCTGGACGCGGTGGAGCAGCTGATGCGGGACCCCATGACCTCCGATTCCATTCGCCAGGTGTTCGACGACGTCTACGACGTGGAGCGGCTTCTGAGCCGCATCGCCTACGATGCCGTCAATGCCCGGGAATGCCTTTCGCTGCAGCGCACGCTGGACAGCGTTCCCCGGCTTCAGGAGCTGGGCGCGGCCTGCGACGCGCCGCTGCTGCGTCGGCTCCTGGACCAGCTCGACCCGATGCCGGAGCTGAAGGACGTGCTGGAGCGCGCGATCTCCCCGGATGCGCCGCTGTCCGTGAAGGACGGAGGCATCATTCGAAAGGGCTACAGCGACGAGCTGGACGAGCTTCGCAACATCTCCGAGAACGGCAAGGGCTACATCGCCGCCCTGGAGACCCGGGAGCGGGAGCGCACCGGCATCAAAAACCTGAAGGTGGGCTACAACCGCGTATTCGGCTATTACATCGAAGTGACAAAGTCCTTCTACGACCTGATCCCCTATGACTACGTCCGCAAGCAGACGCTGGCCAACGCCGAGCGCTTCATCACCGAGGAATTGAAAAACCTGGAGGGCCGCATCCTGGGCGCCGAGGAAAACGCCATGCGCCTGGAGTATCAGCTGTTTACTGAGATCCGGGAGCGGTTGAAGTCGGCGCTGCCGGCCCTCCAGTCCACGGTGGCCGCGCTGAAGGCGCTGGACGCGCTGCTGTCGCTGGCGCAGGCGGCGACGGATTACGGCTATGCGCGCCCGTCCATCAACCACGAGGGCCGCTACGACATCGTCAACGGGCGGCACCCGGTGGTCGAGGATTCCATCGGCCGCGAGCGATTCGTGCCCAACGACACCCACCTCTCCCAGGAGGAGCGGGTGATGATCATCACCGGCCCCAACATGGCGGGCAAGTCCACCTACATGCGGCAGGTGGCGCTGATCGTGCTGATGGCCCACATGGGCTCCTTCGTGCCCGCGGAGGCGGCGGACATCGCGCTGACCGACCGCATCTTCACCCGCATCGGCGCGTCGGACGACCTGTACGGCGGGCAGTCCACCTTCATGGTGGAGATGACCGAGATGGCGACCATCCTGAAGTTCGCCACGCCGAAGAGCCTGCTGATTCTGGACGAGGTCGGGCGCGGCACCTCCACGTTTGACGGGCTGTCCATCGCCTGGGCGGCGGTGGAGTACATCGCGTCGGAGAAGTGCGGCGCGCGCACGCTGTTCGCCACCCACTACCACGAGCTCTCCGAACTGGAGGGACAGCTGCCCGGGGTGGTCAACTTCCGCATCACGGCCCGGGAACAGGGCGAGGACGTGATCTTCCTCCGGAAGATCGTGCGCGGCGGCGCAGACCGGAGCTTCGGCGTCTCGGTGGCGCGGCTGGCGGGCCTGCCCAAGTCGCTGATCGGCCGCGCGCGCCAGATCATGGCGCGGCTGGAGGTGGACGACCAGCAGCGCGGCAACTTGGGAAAGAACATACTGGATGAACACAGGGCGAAGGACCGGCAGCTGGGGCTTATGGACTTCCAGCCCATGGAGCTGGCGCAGGAGATCGCCGCGCTGGACGTGGTCAGCATGACGCCCATCGACGCCCTGAACAAGCTCTTCGAGTTGAACGAAAAGGCAAAGCGCATCTGATCGAAGCGCCGGAAAGCGCGCGGCCGCTGCGGGAAGCGTTCCGCCGCGCAGATTTGGAGGTGAATCATGCCCATTCGCATATTGGACGCCGCAACGGTCGGCCGCATCGCCGCCGGCGAGGTCGTCGAACGGCCGAGCTCCGTGGTCAAGGAGCTCATGGAAAACTCCATCGACGCCGGCGCGACCTCCATCACCGTGGAGATCAAGGGCGGGGGCATCGACTACCTTCGCGTCACGGACAACGGCTGCGGCATCGAGCCGGGCCAGGTCCGCCTGGCCTTTGAAAACCACGCCACCTCCAAGCTGCAGAGCG
>JAFWBZ010000205.1 GCA_017537105.1 Clostridia bacterium
ATTGAACATCTTTTCCATGCCGAACACCTCCTCATAGCTCTTCTTGCTATGGTTTATTATTCGACATGACTGCCCAGTTTTCCTTTTGGAATTTTATGTTAATTTGTGAATGGACTGAACAGTTACCCAAGAAGTAAGGAAAGACTGCCATTGGAGGGGCCGGCATGTCCGGCTCCTCCGCGACCCATTTGCATGGAAAGGAACAGAATACAATGTCTAAGCTCGACAACAAGAAGTTTATGGTTTGCTGCGCGAACGGCGCTGGCTCCTCCCTGATGATGAAGATGACGCTGCAGAAGGTGCTGACCAAGCTGTCCATCAAGCCTGCGACGATCCATCACTGCTCCCTGTCCGAAGGCAAGTCCGCCGCACCGAACTATGATATCGTGCTCTGCGCGCGCAACTTCGCCAACATGTTCGCGGACGCCCAGAAGAAGGGCACCACCGTCATCGGCCTGAAGAACATCATGTCTGCGCCGGAGATGGAGGCTGCGATGAAGGAAGCCGGTCTGCTGGACTGACGGACCGGCCTTCGATTTCGCTTTGATCCGCCGACAGATTTGCGATTGCCCGGACAAAGGAGTGGCGCGATGTTGAAGGCAGCGATTTTCGACGTCGACAACACGCTGTACGACTACGATGCGGCGCACGCGCCGGCCTACCGCGCGCTCTCTGCATTCGCCTGTGAGAAGCTCTCGCTGACGCAGGAGGCGTTTGACGAGCTGCACGCTGCCGCGAGTCGGATGCTGGAAGCGCATTCCGGTGGGCATTGTGCCGCCATCCACAATCGCCTGATTCGCTATCAGCTGATGCTGGAGTCCCTCGGACAGCCGATTGCCCTCGCGCCCGCGATGGCGGAGCTGTACTGGGGCACGCTGCTTCGGCAGATGCGAGCCTGTCCCGGGGCACGCGAGTCGCTTGCCCGCATCAAGGCGCTGGGGCTGACGGTTGGAATCGGCACCAACATGACCGCCGACTGGCAGTTTTCCAAGCTGGAGCGGCTGGGACTTCTTCCTTATATCGACTTCATGGTCAGCAGCGAAGAGGCCGGTGCGGAAAAGCCGGACAGGCGGCTGTTCGACCTGTGCGTGAAGAAGGCCGGATGCGATGCCGGGGAATGTGCGTTCATCGGCGACAGCCTGAAGGGCGATGTGCTCGGCGCGCGGAACGCAGGCCTGCGTCCTGTGTGGCTCTGCCAGGGGTCGAAGGCGGATACAGCGCCTTCCGGGGTGCTCTGCGTGCAGTCGCTCGATACGCTGCCCGAACTGCTCGCGTCACTTTGAGCCAAAGGAGTCTGGACCCATGAAACGAGATCGCCAGTCAGTGAATCTTCGGCACGCAGAAATGCTTGCGCTGATCCGGGAACGGCAGGAGGTCTTGGTTGAGGAGCTCGGCCGCACCTTCGGCATTTCCACCATGACCGTCCGCAGGGATTTGCAGGCGCTGGAGGAGCAGGGAAAGATCAGCAGGTTTCACGGCGGCGCGACCGTGGACGTGCGCGCGGTGGCCGCAGAAGAAAAGGACGGCGTTGCGCAGGCACGACAGATGATCGCGCGACGCGCGGCGATGCTCGTGAAGAGTGGGGAGAGCATTCTGATCAACGGAAGTAACACCGCCCTGGCCCTTCTGGATTATCTGGAGGGGAAGTCGGTCAGCGTATTCACCAACAACGGCATGGCCGTGGGGCACAGGTATCCCGCGGGGATTGACATTCAGCTCTCCGGAGGGACGCTCCGGGGAACGAATCACATCCTGACCGGGGATCTGACGATGCTGAACCTGATGAATGTTCACGCCGGGATGGCATTTCTCGGCTGCGCGGGCATCTCCCCGGACGGGGAGATCCTGTGCGGCATTCCTTCGGAGCTCGGCATCAACGAGACGATGATCGAACACGCGGATTCGTATTTTATCCTCGCGGACTACACCAAGATCGGAAAAGCCGGCACCTATGCCAGCTTTCATCTGGAAAAGAAGGGCTGCGTCATCACCGATGGACGCGCCCCGCAGGACGTGCTGGATCAGCTTCGCGCCATCGGCATGCAGGTGATCCAGGCCCGAAGTGCGGACTTTCCGGATGTCAGATAACATTACAATCCCAGAACAAGGACCACAGAAAAGGAGCGTAACGATTCATGAAGCAGTTCTCTTACGTCATCAAGGATGAACTCGGCATTCACGCCCGTCCCGCCGGCCTGCTGGCCAAGAAGGCCAAGAGCTATGCGGATACCGCAGTCACCATCACCGCGAACGGCAAGACCGTCAACCTCGGCCAGCTGATGAAGCTGATGGCCCTGGGCGTAAAGCAGGGTACGGAAGTCACCATCACCTGCGATGGCGCTGCTGAAGACGAGGCCTGCGCGGGCCTGAAGGCTTTCCTTGAGGAGAACCTGTAATTCTGCTGGATGCCACCGAGAGCCGACCCATCGCGGGCCGGCTCTCGCGTTTTTTGGCGGGAGCCACCGATATCCATTTCGATTCCTTGACGCGCATTGGACGCTCAAATAAACTCCCCATTGATTCTTTGCGAAAATCCTGTTATAATCGTTTCCAGGAGATGCCATTGCCGGGAATCGTTGAAACGGCGTGGAAGGAAAGGAAGGATACGATGGAGAAGCAATTCAAGCGCATCGGCGTTTTGACCAGCGGCGGAGACGCGCCGGGTATGAACGCTGCGGTGCGTGCTGTGGCGCGCACGGCGATCGCCAGCGGCATGGAGTGCATCGGCATTCGCAGGGGCTGGCAGGGCCTGATCACCAGTGACTTTACGATGCTCGACGCGGCCAGCGTGGGACACATCCTCTCCCGCGGCGGCACGATACTCTACACGGCGCGCAGCGAGGAGTTCATGAGCGAGAAGGGCCGGAAGCGCGCGGTTTCCACCTGCAAGATGCTGGGCCTGGACGGCGTGGTGGCCATCGGCGGAGACGGCACCTTCCGCGGCGCGCTGGAGCTCTCGCGGCTGGGCATTCCCGTGGTGGGCGTTCCGGCGACCATCGACAACGACATCGGCTGCACCAACTACACCATCGGCTTCGACACCGCCTGCAACACCGCCATCGACTGCATCGACCGGCTGCGCGACACCATGCAGTCCCACGAGCGCTGCTCCGTGGTAGAGGTCATGGGGCGCAACGCGGGCTTCCTGGCCCTGTACGTCGGCATTGCCATCGGCGCCACGGCGGTGCTGGTGCCGGAGCGCGAGCTGGATTTCGAGCACGACGTGGTGGAGCGCATTCGCAACGCCCGGCTGGCCGGCAGCACCCACTTCATGATCGTGGTGGCCGAGGGCGTGGGCAGCGCGGTGGAGATTGGCAAGCGCATCGAGGAGGCCATCGGCATACAGCCCCGCGTGACCGTGCTGGGCCACATCCAGCGCGGCGGCTCGCCCAATGCCCGTGACCGCGAGACCGCGACGCGCATGGGCTACTTCGTCGTGAAGGCCATGCGCGAGGGGCGCTACAACTGCATCATCGGCACCCGTGGCGGCGATATCGTGGAGACGCCCATCGAAGAGGCGCTGGCGATGAAGAAGCACCTGCAGATGGATCGCTACCAGGTGCTGGAGACCGTGAGCCTCGCCATGACGATACCCCGCTGAAGGACAACGCAGAGAATTTGCGCTCGCTGGTGTTGACGGCGTTTTGCGGGCGTGGTAAAATAAAAGGAGCGGACTGGTTCCTGTCGCGGTTGAGGCGAAAGGACGACCTTGTGCGATGTTTGATGCGCGACGGGACGGAGAGAAGGATTGGGACCACTGGAATAAAGGAGTTGTGCAAATGAAGTACGGGATCTATTATGCCTACTGGGAGCAGGAGTGGAGTGCGGATTACAAGCCCTACATCGAGAAGGTGGCCAAGCTCGGCTTTGACTGCCTGGAGATCGCGTGTACGCCCGTGGTGAACTACACCCGGCAGGAGATGCTCGATCTCAAGCAGTGCGCGAAGGACAACGGCATCTTCCTGACCGCCGGTCACGGCCCCAACGCCCGCCAGAATCTGGCCAGCGCCGACCCGGAGATCGCGAAGGGCGCCCGCGCCTTCTACACGGATCTGCTGAAGCGCCTGGAGCTCATGGACATTCACACCATCGGCGGCGGCATCTACAGCTATTGGCCGGTGGACTATTCCAAGCCCATCGACAAGCCCGGCGACTGGGCGCGCTCCGTGGCAGGCGTGCGCGAGATGGGCAAGGTGGCCCAGGACTGCGGCGTCGACTACTGCCTGGAGGTGCTCAACCGCTTCGAGGGCTATCTGCTGAACACCTCGGAAGAGGCGGTGCAGTTCGTCAGGGAAGTGGATTGCCCGGCGGTCAAGGTGATGCTGGACACCTTCCACATGAACATCGAGGAGGACTCCATCGGCGACGCCATTCGCACGGCTGGCCCGCTGCTGGGGCACTTCCACACTGGCGAGTGCAACCGCCGTGTGCCCGGCAAGGGGCGCACGCCCTGGCGGGAGATCGGCTACGCGCTGCGGGACATCGGCTATGACAAGAACGTGGTCATGGAGCCCTTTGTCCGCATGGGCGGCACCGTGGGCAGCGACATCAAGATCTGGCACGACATTTCCCGCGGCGCCACTGAAGCGGAGCTGGACCGCGACGCGGCGGAGTCCGTGAAGTTTGAGCGCTATATGCTCGAAAACCTGTAAGCCCGTTTCGCCGGGATGGCCGCGCGTGATCCCGGCCGGCAATATATCAAAAGGAGAGATGAAACATGAAAAAGGCAGAAATCGCCGCAATGATGGATCATACCCTGCTCAAGGCCACCGCGACGCCGGAGCAGATCAAAAAGCTGTGCGCCGAGGCGAAGGAGATCGGCTCCGCCAGCGTGTGTGTGAACCCGGTGAACGTGGCCCTGGCTGCCCAGGAGCTGAAGGGCAGCAACGTCAAGGTCTGCACCGTCATCGGCTTCCCGCTCGGCGCGAACACCTCCGCCGTGAAGGCCTTTGAGACGAAGGACGCCATCGCCAACGGTGCGGACGAGGTGGACATGGTCATCAACATCGGCGCGCTGAAGAGCGGCAACCTCCAGGCGCTGGAGGACGACATCCGCGCCGTGGTTCAGGCGGCGAACGGCACGCTGGTGAAGGTCATCATCGAGTGCTGCTACCTGACCGACGAGGAAAAGGTCGCAGCGTGCAAGGCCTGCGCGGCTGCGGGTGCCGATTATGTGAAGACCTCCACCGGCTTTGGCACCGGCGGCGCCGTGGCGGCGGATGTGGCACTGATGAAGAAGTCCATCCCCGCGAACATGAAGGTCAAGGCTGCGGGCGGCATGCACAGCTGGGACGAGGCCATCGCCATGGTGGAGGCCGGCGCCAGCCGTCTGGGCGTCAGCGCCAGCCTGAA
>JAFWBZ010000206.1 GCA_017537105.1 Clostridia bacterium
GGTTTCCCCGTAATTGAATACAGAAGAATAAACCGCCCGCTTCGGCAGGCGGTTTTGCTATGACAGGGAGGTGCAAGGAGTGGACATCAAAGAAAAGGCAGGAGCCGGCGGCATCTTTTTCGGGAGGCTGATCGGAGCGGCCATAAAGATGGCGTTTTACATTACGGTCACGCTGGCGATGCTGAAGTACCTGCGAGGATAGAGACCGACAAACATCACGGCAAGGAGCCGGGAAGGGGCAGCAACCCCGACCCGGCTTTTGATATGCCTTCCGAGCAGGGGCAGGCACAAAAGAGCAACTGCGAAATACGGCGGGGACTGCGCGACGGCGATCGACGACAGGCACCGACCAAAGACAGGAGGAAACCCCATGGAAGAGATCAGGGACATGAATCTGCAGCTGTTTGCCGAGGGCGCGGGCGGCGAAGCCGGCGCGGAAGGGCAGAGCAAAGGGAGAGGGAAGAGGGGCAGCATACGCTGCAAAAAACATACTAAATATTTCGAAATTATTACGAAAATGATTGATCTTTGAAATAATCCGTGTTATAATGGACACATCCACCCCGTGGCGTGGCATCCGTTTCCTAAAGGAGAAAGCTGCGGGGATGCCGAAGGGAGAAGCAAGATGAGCCGATTGGGCGATACCATCCGCGCAGCTCGCGTGAAGGCCCGGCTGACCGAAAAGGCGCTGGGGAAGAAGTGCGGTCTGGCGGAGAGCAATATCAAGGACATCGAATCGGGCAAAAAGATCGTCTCGGACGAGCAGGCCCAGCGCATTCTGAAGGTGCTGGGAGTGGACAATCCCATCTCCACCGAGCTGGAGGTGGCGGCGGAGCCGCCGGTGAAGCTGCGGCCCAAGCCCCGGGCGTACATCCTGCCCGTGGAGGAGCAGAACGCGCCGGACGCCGCGGCGCAGGCGGAATCCAACGACGCGTGGCTGGACGCTCTGGGCGGCGTGGTAAAGCGCGTGCCCGTGATGTCGCCGGACGGCGTGGTGATCGACCACATGCTGACGCCCATCGTCTCCGGCAAGATCGAGGGCGGCGCGCCGGACAAGGTGCTGTACTATCGCTGTCCGGACGACATGCTGCGCGGCTTCCGGGTGTACGCCGGCGACCTGCTGCTGGTGGTGCCGGCCTCCAGGGCCGAGGACGACCGGTTGATGCTGGTGGAGTATCAGGGCGAGCGCCTGGTGCGCAAGCTGCTGAAGCTGGACGGCGGAAGGATTCAGATGCAGGCCTTCGACCACGAGTTTTCCGCCGTGGTAGGAACGATCCAGACCGTGAAGGTGCTGGGCCGCTGCGTGCGGCTGGTCCGAAGCCTCTGACGGGTTTCGAACGACTTGTTATTATTTGGTGAATTCACATCTTTGCGCGTGACAAAGCCATGGAAAAGGGGTATGATTCTCACTGGTGTCATGTGCCCCTTGTATGGAAGGGCAATTATGTCACGCAACGCCGCATTTCCGGCGAAAAAGATATGAAGGTGAATCGAATGGCAAAGGTAAACATCATTTCCGGATTCCTGGGCGCGGGCAAGACCACGCTGATCAAAAAGCTGCTGGATGGCGCGTTTGAAGGGGAAAAGGTCGTGCTGCTGGAGAACGAGTACGGCGAAGTCGGCATCGACGGCGGCTTTATGAAGGACTCCGGCGTTCAGATTACCGAGTTGAATTCCGGCTGCATCTGCTGCACGCTGGTGGGCGATTTTACCGAGGCGCTGGGCAAGCTGATCGACGAGTACCATCCCGATCGCATCCTGATCGAGCCCTCCGGCGTGGGCAAGCTGTCCGATATTCGCCGGGTGGTGGACGACGTGTCCAGGACCCACGAGATCGAGCTCGCAGGCTGCGCCACGGTGGCCGACGTGGGCAAGTGCAAGATGTATGCCCGCAATTTCGGCGAGTTCTTCATGGACCAGATCGAATCCGCCGAGACCATCATCCTGAGCCGCACCCAGATGACCAGCGAGGACAAGATCGAAAAGTGCGTGGCGCTGCTGCGCGAGCACAACGCCAAGGCTCGCATCATCACGACGCCCTGGGACCAGCTGGAGCCGAAGCAGATGCTGGAGACCATCGAGCATCCCACCTTCCTGCTGACGCTGGACGATCTGCCCGAAGCGGACCATCACGATCACGAGCATCATCACGATCACGATGCGCATGACCACGAGCATCATCACGACCACGATGCGCACGACCACGAGCATCATCACGATCACGATGCGCATGACCACGAGCATCATCACGAACACGACGAGCACGATCACGAGCATCATCACGAACACGACGAGCACGACCACGAGCATCATCACGATCACGATCATGAGCACGGCGAGGGCTGCAGCTGTGGATGCGGGCATGACCATCACGGCCATCACCACGCCGACGAGATCTTCGAGAACATCGGCGTCGAGACGCCCAAGAAGTTTGACGAGGCGGAGCTGCGGCATGCCATCGAGCAGCTCGACGCGTTTGACCTCTACGGCGATGTGCTGCGCGCCAAGGGTATCCTGCCCCTGACGGACGGCCGCTGGCTCCACTTCGATTACGTGCCCGAAGAGGTGGATGTGCGCTACGGCAGCGCGGACTACACCGGCCGCCTGTGCGTGATCGGCTGCAATCTGAAGCAGGACGCGCTGAAAGAACTGTTTGGAATCTGAGGTTGGTAGGCATGACGAGTGTACCGGTATACATCATTACGGGCTTTCTGGGCAGCGGCAAGACGAAGTTTGTCACGGAAATGCTGACCGACGAGAACTTCTCCGAGGGCGAGCGCACGCTGGTGCTGTGCTGCGAAGAGGGCGAGGAGGAATACGATCCGGAGGTACTCAAGAAGGCCAACGCCGTCCTGGTTCCCCTGGAACAGGTGCGCGACATCGCGGGGCACAAGCTGGCCCGACTGGATCGCGAATACAAGCCCGAGCGCGTGATCATCGAATACAATGCCACATGGCTCCTGGAGACGCTGTATCAGGCCAAGAAGCCGGACAGCTGGGAGTTGGCGCAGATTCTCGACCTGGTGGACGCCACCACCTTCGAGATGTACCTGAAGAACATGCGCAGGTACATGGCGGACGGCCTGAAGGAAGCAGACCTGGTGTTCTTCAACCGATGCAATCAGAACACGCCCAAGAGCAAGTACCGCCGTGCGGTGAAGGGCCTCAACAACACCACACGGGTGTTCTTTGAGAACCTTGACGGCAGCACGGACGACGGCGTGGCGGATGAAGACCTTCCCTACGACGTCAAGGCGACGCCCATCGAGATCGGCGACGAGGATTTCGGCACCTTCTATCTGGATGCCATGGAGCATCCCGACCGCTATGACGGCAAGGTCATTCGCGCCCGCGGCCGTGCCTTCCGCATGGAGGACATGCCGAAGAACTGCTATGTGTTTGGCCGGCACGTGATGACCTGCTGCGCGGAGGACATCGGCGGCATCGGGTTCCTCTGCCAATTCAAGGGTGAAGGGCCCAAGACGAACGATTGGATCATGGTGGAGGCCAGGGCGGAAAAGAGTTTCAGCCCGCTGCACAACTGCGAAGCGATCATTTTGACAGAGCAGAGCGCAAAGCCCACCGGTGCGCCCAGGGAGGAACTGGTATATTTCAACTGAGGCGTCAAAAAATGTCGAATTTTGAAGAAAATTTGACAAAAAACTCTTGAATTATGAAATGCAGTGTGTTAGAATGATACTGGAATACAGGGGGTGTCGTTTGTGAAAAAGAGAGTTTTCCTGATTGCACTGTGCATGATGCTGCTGACTTCCATGGTGCTGGCTCCCATCAGCGCGTCCGCGTCAGTGGTTAGGATCATGAAGGTCAACGTCAATGGCGCGCGCCTGCGCACCGGTCCGGGCGAGTCTTCCATTCTGAAGCCGAGCCTGAAGAAGGGCGAGCGGGTGTTCTATTGGGGCAAGCATGCCAATGCGTTCTACTACGTGCGCACCTCCACCGGCCGCGTGGGCTATGTCTACAAGCGCTACCTGACGTCCTACGGCGCGGTCAATTCCAGCCAGATCTACTACGCCGCGGGCAAGGTCAATGTGTACAAGAAGACCAGCACCGGCGCGCGCAGGGTCACCAAGCTCTCCAATCGCCAGCACGTGATCGTGTATGAGGCCCGGGGCGGCTGGGCTTACATCAAGACGCTGTCCGGCAAGGGTGGCTATGTCAAGATGAGCAGCCTGAGAAAGGCGAAATAGTTTGCCGGAAATCGAAAGGAACCGTCCTGCGGGAGGGTTCCTTTTTTGTTCTGGACTCCGTCGAGTCGCGGCAATCGTTTACGCAAAATTGATGTGCGCGTATTGCTGCGCTGACAGAAGCGGACTATAATAGGGGCAAAGATCATTCGGCTGGAGTGCGAACCATGCAGAAACTGAAACTATCCCATGCTCCCGATCGGCAGAGGCGCGTGCTTGCGGTGCACGACATCTCCTGCATCGGGCGCTGCTCGCTGACGGTGGCGCTGCCGGTGCTGTCGGCGATGGGGTTTGAGACGTCGATCCTGCCCACCTCGATCCTCTCCACCCACACGGGAGGCTTCGAGGGCTATACCTGCAGGGACCTGTCCGGCGACATGGACCCCATCGTGGACCACTGGCACGCGCTGGGCGTTCGTTTCGACGCCATTTTTACCGGCTGGCTGGGCACGCACCGCCACATCGGGCGGCTGGCGCACCTGCTGGAGGCCTTCGAGGACAGTCGCGCCGAGCTGATCGTGGACCCGGTGATGGGGGACAACGGACGGCTGTACGCCACGTTGGACGACGACTATGTGCACGCCATGCGCGCCTACTGCGCCCGGGCGGACATGCTGCTGCCGAATTTGACCGAAGCCGCGTTGGTGACGGGCACGGAGTACCCCGGCGACCGGTACGATCGGGCATACGTGGAGGAGATGCTGCGCAGGCTGCTGGATCTCGGTGCGAGGACGGCGGTGCTCACCGGCGTGAGCCTTGCGCCGGAACGCATCGGCGCGGTTGCGCTGGACCGTGCAGAGGGGACGCTGCATTACGTCGATTCGGAATTCATTCCCGGCATGTGGCACGGCGCAGGGGACGTGTTCGCCAGCGTGCTGCTGGGGGCGCACCTGCGGGGAAAGGATACCGCGGAGAGCCTGCGCATGGCGGTGCGCTTTACGGCGGCCTGCATTCGCCGCACCCGGGACGCGGGCACGGACGAGCGCCTGGGCCTGCAGTTCGAGCCGGAATTGGCGAAACTCAGCTCGCTGATCCAGGAGAACTGAACGGTCCCGGATATCGGCAGAGCCTATATCCGGCAATAGCTTGAATCTTAACAGGAACTCCGCTATAATAGGACTACAGGCGATGAGGAAGAGAGTAGCGCGCATTCCACGCCCGCAGAGAGCCGGGGCAGCTGAAAACCGGCGGCAAGGCGCGCGCGAACATGGCTTCGGAGCCCCGGAGGTGAACGTCGCGAGACCTGAGCTTCCGGCGTAGGCAGACCTGCCGCCACGTTACAGGCACGCAAGGCGCATTCCTCTGTGAATGCGTGAATAGGGTTGGTACCGCGCAATCGCGCCCCTGGAAGAACAGGGGCGCTTTTTGTAGACATTTTTGCTGGAACTCCCAGCGCCCAAAGGGGGATTCACCATGGCAGACAGACCGAAATTCTACATCACGACGCCCATCTACTATCCCAGCGGCAACATGCACATCGGCCACACCTACACCACCGTGGCCGCGGACACCATGACCCGCTTCAAGAAGCAGACGGGTTTCGACACCTACTTTCTGACCGGCACGGACGAGCACGGCCAGAAGATCGAGCGCAAGGCCCAGGAGGCTGGCGTGACGCCCCAGCAGTTCGTGGACAAGATCGTCGCCGAGACCAAGGAGCTGTGGAAGCTGATGAACATCGAGTACGACGACTTCATCCGCACCACCCAGGACCGGCACGTGAAGATCGTGCAGAAGATCTTCAAGCAGCTCTACGACCGGGGCGACATCTACAAGTCCGAGTACGAGGGCCTGTACTGCA
>JAFWBZ010000207.1 GCA_017537105.1 Clostridia bacterium
GCGATAAGGAGAGATGAACATGGCAAGCGAAAAGAATCACAGTTCATACATCTCCGGCAGAGAGTCCAGGCGGATTACCCGGTTCAACCGCCGGGTGACTCGCAAGCTGGAAAAGGAGCGCGACGACGCCAACAAGGACGTTTCCAAATACACTACCACCATGAAAGACCCGAAAAACGTGGTGGAATTCGACAATGTGTGCACCTACTTCTTCACCGATGTGGGCGTGGTGAAGGCCGTGGACGGCGTGAGCTACGATGTGCCCGTGGGCAAGACGGTGGGCGTCGTCGGCGAGTCCGGCTGTGGCAAGTCCGTCACCAGCCTGTCGCTGATGCAGCTGCTGCAGCGGCCCAGCGGCCAGACCGTGGGCGAAGAGATTCGCTTCAACCTCGGCGACGGCACTGCCTACAACATCGTCAATACGCCCAACTCCATCATGGAGAAGATTCGGGGCAACCGCATCTCCATGATCTTCCAGGAGCCCATGACCGCGCTGAACCCCGTGTTCCGCATCGGCCAGCAGGTGGACGAGGTGACGCAGCTGCATCACCCCGAGATGTCCAAGGAGGACGTCAAGGCGCGTACGTTGGAGATGCTCGAGCTGGTGGGCATCGCGAACAAAGAGGGCGTGTACGATATGTATCCGCATGAGCTTTCCGGCGGCATGCGGCAGCGCATCTGCATCGCCATCGCGCTCGCCTGCTCGCCCTCGCTCATCATCGCCGACGAGCCCACGACGGCCCTGGACGTGACGATTCAGGCGCAGATTCTGGATCTGCTCCAGAACCTGAAGGACAAGCTCAATTCCTCCATCATGCTCATCACCCACGACCTGGGCGTCGTGGCGGGCATGGCGGATTACGTGGTCGTGATGTACGCCGGCCGCGTGGTGGAAAAGGGTACCACTGAGGACATCTTCCACCATCCCGCCCATCCCTATACCATCGGACTGATGAAGTCCAAGCCGGTGGTGGGCAAGAAGGTGGAGGAGCTGTACAACATCCCCGGCAACGTGCCGAACCCGGTGGAAATGCCGAACTACTGTTATTTCCGGGATCGCTGCGAGATGCAGTGCGAGCGCTGCAGGGGCGACTATCCCCCGGAGATCCGCATCAGCGATACGCACATCGTCACCTGCTATCGCTACATGGATCAGGGCGAGATCGTCGGGTATCCGAAATCTGTGGATGTGGAGGCGCTGTGACATGCAGGATATGAGAAACAATCCCGCCCGACAGAATGAGTATCTGCTGGAGGTGGACAACCTGGTGAAGTGGTTTCCCATCAAGTCCAGCTTCTTCAAGCGCACCATCGGCAACGTAAAGGCCGTGGACGGCGTCAGCTTCCGGATTCGCCGGGGCGAGACGATGGGCCTGGTGGGCGAGTCCGGCTGCGGCAAGTCGACCTGCGGGCGCACGATTCTGCGCCTTCAGGAGAAGACCTCCGGCGACGTGCGCCTCGGCGGGCAGGACATCTTTGCCCTGAACAAGGAGGAGCTTCGCAAGCTGCGCCCCCGGATGCAGATCGTGTTCCAGGATCCCTATTCCAGCTTGTCCCCGCGCCTGCCCATCGGCGAGATCATCGGCGAGGCGGTGCGCGAGCACGGCCTGGTGTCGCATGAAGAGTTTGACGACTACATCACCCGCGTGATGGAGGTCTGCTGCCTGCAGCCTTACTACAAGGACCGCTATCCGCACGAGTTCTCCGGCGGCCAGCGGCAGCGCATCTGCATTGCCCGCGCCCTGGCGCTCAGCCCGGAGTTCATCGTCTGTGACGAGCCGGTTTCCGCGCTGGACGTGTCCATCCAGGCGCAGATCATCAACCTGCTCAAGAAGCTCCAGGCGGACTTCGGCCTCACCTACCTGTTCATCTCCCACGACCTGTCCGTGGTGGAGCACATCTCCGATACCGTGGGCGTCATGTATCTGGGCAACATGGTGGAATATGCGGATACGGGAAAGATCTTCTCGAATCCGCTGAATCCCTACACGCAGGCGCTCTTTTCCGCCATTCCGATTCCGGACCCGGATGCGCACATCAACCGCATCATCCTGCAGGGCAACATTCCCAGCCCGGCGAATCCGCCCAGCGGCTGCAAGTTCCACACCCGCTGCGCGCATTGCATGGAGGTCTGTAAGTACGCGGCTCCGGAGTGGCTGGAGGTGGAGGACGGGCACTTCTGCGCCTGCCACCTGTATGACGATGCCGATGCCAAGGCGCGGGCGGACGAGGCGATGCGGCAGGCGAAGAGCGGCCTGGCCGCCAGAAGGGCCGGCTGACGATGGCACGGCGTGCACCGAGGCTCCCCGAGGGCGACGACGGCAAGACCATCGTGGACATGAATGTCGATGGCATGCCCTGGTATCTGCAAAGGCGGAACGCCTCCTCGGGCGGAGACGGCAGGGAGAAGCTAAGCCCCGAACAGATGCGAGCCTACCGCTGGGCAGCAGTGAAGGCCGGGCTGGTCGTGGCGCTGATCTTCGGCGCGGTCTTCGGCCTGTTTATCGCGTTCTGTGATTTTGTCTGGTTCCGTTGACGTCGTGGGGGATGGATATCCGCCGATCGGTACGGAAACCCGCAAGGGAAGCCGTTTGACGTCCCGGACTCACGCAAAGGCAAAAGAAAATAACGATATTGCCGCGGCGCAAGACCTTGCGCCGCGGCATGTTATCCTGTATAATACCGGAAACCGTATAAATGGTCTGCACGCGCGAGGGCGGAATTCCGCAGGGGTCCACTTCGCAGTGTGCAGCATTTGTACCTTTGAAGAAGAAGGGGGAAGACAT
The DNA here is from genome assembly GCA_017537105.1 of Clostridia bacterium. Taxonomy (GTDB): domain Bacteria; phylum Bacillota; class Clostridia; order Christensenellales; family Aristaeellaceae; genus UBA2862. Next base: position 2,787 of record JAFWBZ010000207.1, read on the forward strand.
GCGATCATTCATGTATACGATCAAGGCGCCGGTGGGCATGCACGCCCGGCACGCCGGCCTGCTTGTGAAGGAGGCCTCCGGGTACCGGTCCCGGGTGACGGTGTCCCTGGGAGACAAGCAGACGGACGGCAAGCGCATTCTCGGGCTGATGGGCCTGGGCGTGAAGCAGGGCGACGTCATCAAGGTGACGGTGGTGGGCGAGGACGAGGACCTCGCCGCGCTCAAGTTGAAGTCGTTTTTGTGGACCAACTTTTGACAAGCCTTTTTTCCGGCGCGGCTCAGGCGCCGGAGCGATGAATAACCTGTTCCAAAGCCAGGGCGGGACACCGCGGGAAGCGGACGACCTGCATCATACCTTCAGAGACCGCGCTGAATCGCCCCGTCAGGCGACGTGAAGCAGCTGGAAATAGTGGTCGTGGGCCTGCTGGTATTCGCGGTTGAAGGCCTCGTCCTTGCCCTCGTGGAGCCGGGAAACGTAATCGTGGATTTCGTGTTTCAGCTCCGGCTTGACGCGGGCGATGGTCGCCACGCCGACGTTGGAGCAGATGTCGGAGATGCGCTCAATGTCGGAGAGCATGTTCAAAAATTCCGTGCCCGCCAGCACCGAACACTGCCGCTGACGCAGGCGATCCACGTGGTTTTGCTTCAGGGCGTTCACGATGTCGTCGACCACCTCTTCCAGCGGTTCGATGTGCCGGGCCGAGGCGATGTCGCATTTTTCAAAAGCAGTTCCGGTGAAATCCAGGATTTTGTCGATCAGTCCGTGCAGCACATCGAGTTCGCTCAGCGCGTATTCTGAGAAGCGCATGTTCTGCTGCTCCAGCCCCTCGGCGCATTCGGCGATGTTGATGGCATGGTCGCCCAGCCGCTCGAATTCGGAGATGGCGGAGTAGTAGTGGTTCATGATCTCCACATCGCGCTCGGAGTGAATGTGCGCGGAGAGCAGCACCAGATAATTGCTGACCCGGTCGGCCATGTGGTCGATGTTCTCCTCGTCCGCGCGAATCTGTTCGACCATCTTGGCGTCGTAATTGCGGACCGCCGCAAAGGCGCGTGTGATGTTGGTGCGGGAAAGCCGGAACATCTCGAGCAGCACCTGATAGCAGCTGTCCAGTGCCAGCGGGGGCGTGCTCAGGAAGACGGGGTTCAGAATGTCGAGCGTTTGCAGAGACGCCTGCTGCGGATTTGCCCGGGCTGCCGTCTCGCCCTTGACCAGCTTCAGACTGAGTTTCTCATAGACGCCGAGCAGCGGGAACATCAACAGGGCGCAGCTGAGGTTGAATACGGTGTTGGTGTTGGCGATGCTGCCCGAGTACACGGTGCTGTGCCACAGTCCATCCAGGAGCCCAAGGCGATGCGCGAGATTGACGCCCACCAGGATGAGCACCGTTTCCGAGAGATTGAACAGTATGTTGACGACGCCGACGCGCTTTGCATCCGGCTTCGCACCGATGTTGCACACGATGGCGGTGGTCACGCAGTCTCCCAGGTAGATGCCGACGAGCACGGCATAGATGGCGTTGAACGTGAGCTGACCGGAGGTGGAAAAGGCCTGGAGGATGCCGATGGTGGCCGAGGAGCTCTGCAGCACAAAGGCGACGCCTGCGCCGATGAGGTATCCGATCAACGGGTTCTCGCCGAGCCTGGAAAACAGCGATTCGATGATGCCCGTCTCCGTCAGCGTGCTGACCGCATCGGTCATGTTCAGAAGGCCGGAAAACAGGATGCCGAAGCCGATGACGATCTTGCCGGTCTTGTCCGACCCCTTGAACGGCTTGCCCATGATCAACGCGATGCCGATGATCAGTGCCAGCGGCGCCAGCGTGGAGGGCTTGAACAGCTGGAGGAAGGACGTTCCGGAGCTGTTCAAATCCAGCAGTCGGATGATCTGGCCGGTGACTGTGGTGCCGACGTTGGCGCCGATGATGATGCCCAGCGACTGATGCAGCGAGATGATGCCCGCGCCGACCAGGCCGGAAGTGATGACGATCGTCGCGGTGGAGGATTGGATCACCGCCGTCATGACCAGTCCCAGCAGAAAGGCCTTGAAGGGCGTTCCGGTCACGCGCTCCATGATGCGCCGGAGCGCGCCGGAGGAGCTCTCCTTCAGGCCGTCGCCCATCATGCGCATACCGTAGAGGAACATGGCCAGTCCGCCGAAGAGCGTGATGATGTTGAATACACTCATGATCAATCACCTGTTTATGCTTTTGTTTTTGCCCGGTTTTCCATGGGTGTCCTGAATGATGAATATAAATGATCCTTTGATGGGTCCAATAGGATTTTATCATAACGAATGCTTTGGCAAAACCCATCTATTGTTATGTTTATGCGCTGCTGATGTTATGCGATGTTCCTGTTGGATGAAAGGGATTCCGCATTTAAAAGGCGGACGGATATGAGAGGGCAAAATGCGCGATTTCTGAAGGCGCGATGGCCTGCATACCCAATGCGAAGAATATGAAGCGCCGTGGGATAC
>JAFWBZ010000208.1 GCA_017537105.1 Clostridia bacterium
GCGCCAGGTTGGTCTCCAGATACGCCCGGTTGCGCTGGAAGCAGAAGCGCCCGCGCCGGGCGTAGCACTTTTTGAAGCACGGCGCATCCGCCCGGCAGGTAACGCCCACGGGCAGGCTGACGGAGGGAATGTCCGCGCCCAGCTTCGATACGCCATGGGAAATGTGAACGTGATCGTACAGCATGCCAGCCTCCTTCTTCACTGTTGTAAAAAAGACAGCCTCACATAGCGTGAAGCCGTCTTTGCCGACCATCTTCTGTTCAGTTATGCAGCCTCTTCCACCTCCGGTATGTACTCCGACAGATCAAACACAATGCCGCAGTAGTAATCCCACAGCGTATCCGGGTTATCATACTTCGGCAGATGATCGAAGAAGTAAGCGTCGTTGAAGCCGGGAATTTCCTCCTCCATCCGCGCCTCCACGTCCTCCAGGAAGCCATCGAAGAAGTCGCAGACCACATGCGGGTCGATGTGCCTGCTGTTGCGGTAGTCCGCGATGAACAGCGAGTTCAGCACGATCTCCCGCCGCAACGCCCACAGAGTTTCTTTCGTGAAGCCCATCCTCACATCCCCTTTGTCACATTTTCGCGGGTGTCAGTCAGGTTGTTCATGCGGCGCTCGATCTCCCGGAGTTCCCATCCGCCCGTACAGAGCCATACCGCGATGGCGATCTCGTGAACGGTAAAGCCGCCGTCAGCCATCTCATAGATCCTGTCGTGCTGCTCGGAATTCCAGCACCTGTCCAGCCACTTATTGGCGATGACCAGCGTTCGAAGCATCACCCTGTTCATAAGCATCTCCTCCTTAAAAATCCTTCTCAGGCCGGTTGACGTGCTTCGTCTCCACCCAGGTGTGCGCGTCTGCATCTGCCTGCAGAGACTTTTCCAGCCAGGTCTCTGCCCGGGTTTCGGTCGTGAATACCCCAGCACATTTGGTGCCATTACCATCGTTCAGCATAGCAACGCTGACCTTGCGGCCAGCCAGCGTGAGCGAGGCATCGCGCAGAGCCTGAGCCGTGGCCGGAATGCCATCCTTCTCCCTGTAGGCCCAGATATCGTAGTATTCGCCCTGGCCCCAGACGAGCTTATCGCCCTGAAATTCGGGATAGTGCGCCACGATATACTTGACGGGCTGCCCCTTCTTGAGGAACGACTCATCCTTCACCGCGATCTGCAACAGCAACAGCGCGTCATCACCCGCCGCCAGGCAGATGTGCGGGAACTCTCGAATGATGAGCGTCCGTCCCACCAGCGCGTCCATTTCCTGCCTCGTCATCATGATAAATCCCCCTCCTCGTAGACCAGATTGTAAACGCCCTTCGGCCAGCGGGCGTCAAACCAGTGCCAGATATCGAAGCGGTTGGTGCCTACTGGCCAGCCCATGTACTCCTCGTCGATCTCATCGGCGTCATTGATGGGAATGTCGTCAAACTGCTCCCACAGGAACCGCAGCTCGTCGATGGAATACTCCTGCTCGCCATCGCACAGCTTCAGGCCGCCGTATTCCCCGCAGTCCGGGCAATGATCGGGGATCGTGATCTCCGTCTCCCGTCCGATCCACCCGCAACGCTCACACCGTACGATCCGCATTGCGCTCACCTCCGAGGACGCCGTACACCTTGGAATTGGTGCCGCTGCGGTTGCTGACGCAGTAGCCACTCTTGCAGGCGTAGCCCTTCACCAGTCGGTTGAACAGATTGCAAGCATCCCTGAAGATTTCCTCGTCGTGCAGCGCAATGTCCTCCAGTTCCGCGTCGTCCGCGCCATCCGGGATGCAGTAAACCCAGGCCATGTACGCCTCCTCATCGTTCATGGCCAGCACCAGCCGGTGCATGGATTTGAGGATTTCAATCCGATCACGTTTATCGTAGCTCATGCCTTGCCCCCTTCCCCGGCCAGCATCATGACCATTTCCTTCCTGTAGCTGCCCTCGTTGGTCACATTGCAGGAACCGCCGAGACTGTCGAGATACTGCTTGCCGCCCTTGGACTTGGAGATGTACAGATAGTGCTGCATGGCGGTAAAGCCCATGGAAGCCGAGTTATCCCGGTACTGATTGCTGAGAACGACTTCCGCGCCGATTTCCCTTGCCTTCCGCATGGCCAGTTCAATGAACATGCGCTTCACCTCTTCAGTCTCCTCCATGCTGATGCCGCTGACGTAGCACCTTTCCAGGAACAGAACCAGCTTTTCCACGTCACGCTCCACGGGTACTTCACGCTCATTGAAAACGTCGACAAACTGGAGCGACGCCGTATCCTTATCGCCGGGCTTTTTCGCGCTGCCCTTGGTCAGCCTCAGCATGGCGCGGGCCACCGGATGCCCGTTGATCGTCGCGTACAAGAACTTCTTGTTGCTGTCGAAGCAGGACAACAGGCATTCCCGGTACGCGCCGTCCGCATAGTTCAGGCAGGTCCGCTGGGGCAGCTCGCCGATGCGCATGATGGTAAAGAAATCATCCCGTTCCTCCGCGAGGAGTCTCCCATGGGAGTCGGAAAGATTGCTCATCCAAACAGCCTTCTGAGCATCCGTCACAGGGAACCCGATCTCCCTCACTAGGTCGTCGACGTGATACTTGAGTTCCGCATACCTGCCCATCAGCAGGGCGCGGAGGATGCGCTTGAAGCCCTCGACCTCCATGACGCCGTTCATGTAAGCCATCGCGATGGAGGCGCCCTCCTGATACAGGAAGTTCAGGATTTCCTGTTCGTGCTCGCAGACAAAGGCGTCGTCCAGCTGAATCTCCCTGCGCAGCTTTTCCCATGCGGTATCTATCTGATCGATGCTCTTTTTCACGGCGTTCCAGTCGGAAAACGCCTCCAGCTTATCGCTGTGACGGATCAGGAAGGCCGCTTCATTGGCGGTATGGATTTCAGGAAGGAAGCGCTTTACGCTGTCATATGCGTAGAGCAGTCGGACGCACTGCTTCGGCGTGAGGCCGGCGATGTGGGCAAATACCGAATCCTTCCATTCCATGAACGGTTTCTCCGACAGCCGCGCCGCGACGGCCTCGACCTGATCGCTGTCAAGTCCGTCCAGGAGCTCGCGCTTGAGCATCTGCCGGAGCGTCAGCAGGTGCTCGTCCGTCCTCTCAATGCGCAGGCAGATGTAGAAGGCCGCATAGATGCGCCTCGCCTTGAACAGCGTCTTCAGCTCATCGAAGGTATAATCCCGCTTCGCCAAATGATTGAGGGGATTGCCCTTCCTGTCGTTGATGTACGCCTCGCACTCCTTCAGGTTCTTCAGCGTGATGGAATTGAGTCGGATCCGGGTGTAGAATTCCTCGTCAAACAGCATATTATTGTGGGGCAGGCGACGGAACAGTTCAAAATTCGACTCGATCAGCCGGAGGAAGGCGTTCTGCCGGCGCGTGATCGCGTAGGCGACCAACGGGAAGGCGTAACCGGCGACCTCCCGGAAGGGAATATTGCCGACCGAGCTGCCGTACAGCGCGCTCAGATAGGATAGCCGCGTTTCCAGCGCCGCGTCCTGCTGTTCCGCGGTCATGCCGTGAACCTTGCGGAAGAAGGTGTCCAGATCCCCGGCCGTTCCGCCGTTGTCCAGCCAGATCATCAGGAATCGGTCCATTCGCTCAGGAGAGCTGCCCAGCTTATCGTAGATCTGAACGAGCTTGAGGAACATATCCTCGGTCAACCCGCCCAGCCGTTCAAACCCGCTGCCGGACAGGGACAAATCGACGCTCTCGCCGTAAAGGAAATCCATCAGGTTGAGCAGATTGGGGTTCCCGGCGAGCCTGGGGATGAACACATCGGGCTCGACCGCGCTCAAATACTCAGGCAGGAATGCGTGGGTAAACACCGCCCTCTCTTCCGCGCTCATACCGGTGACAGTCCTTCGCATCCGCATGTAGAACTCCCGGATGTTGGCGATGATGTTGTTCCGCGCATTCTCATCCGCATACTCCGGCATGAAGTACAACGCGTATTCCTGCCGCGCCTGCATCGACGGGAAGCTGCATCGGAACAGGCTTACCAGTTCGCTCACAGGATGGTCCAGCAGCCTGCAGCCCGTCTGTGCTTCCGCTTTCAGCCATTCTTCAATAGTGAAGCCGGAGATGTTCGCGTCAAACAGCTGTCGGATGCACCCGATGCTGTCGGGATTCTCGACCAGGGCAGACTGCAGCTTCCCATACTCCCTGCACGAACCCACGCTCAGCTCAGCAGCGTTCAGACGATCGCAGCAGGCTTGCAGTTGATCCTCGGAAAAGCTCCTGGCGAGGCTCAGCGCCAGGCCCGCAGTCTTCATAGCCGTCAGGACCGCGATGTATTCCCTTGTCTTCAGCATGCTTTCCTCTCCTCCTTCACCATGGTCATGTGCTTGAGTACGCCCCGAACGAGGTTATCGTCGCCATCAGCGTAGGCGATGATATCCGAAAGGATGGCCAGCAGAAGCCGGTATTCCTCGCGGCTCAGCACGGTTCTGTCCTTCAGGGCGTCTATCAGAAGGTATTCCGCGTTCTCCGCAGCGTACCGGCGCTCGTCCCGCCTCCACTTCACGCCGTCCAGGAAGTCGGCGATGGACTTGATCGTTCCGTCGAATTTCTCGTCCATCTTCGATACGGTTTGCCTGCGCTCGGCATCGGCGCGGGCCAGTTCAAGCTGGCGCTGCTTTTCCTCCTTCGCCTTCTTCTCGGCTTCCAGCTCCTCCTCGGACATGAAGCGCCGCTTTAATCCGCACAGGACGCTGGATTGCGAATTATCCGCGATCAATGCCTCGAAGATCGGGCGAAGCTCGACGATCTCAAAGAGTTCCGCCGTGTCAGCGGACTCCAGAAACTCCGCCGCCCTGTTGGGGAAGTCGTCCGGCGTCATCACGAAGGCGGACGCCTCGATCCACTCGTAGAGCAGCCGGTTCTCCTCACGGCTCAGGAAATCCCGCTTGTACTTCAGGCGCTTGCCGCTGCTCCAGTAGCTGTGGACGCGCTCATAGAAGCCGTCGTGAAACTGCTTATCCGGGAACAGCCGGAGGATGTCCCTCGCGGTATGATCCTCGAAGAACCGCTTCCAGAAATCATACGCCTTTCTGTTCTGTACGCCGGAAGTAAAGCTCCAGACGTACTCCAGGCTGTTGTAGCGAGATCCCGTAGATTTATCGTCCTGATGCCTCTCAAAGAAATCCCACAGATCGATGATATCGGCGTTGACCAAGATCGGGAAGGATCGGGTATATTCGTGCCTGTATTCATCAAAGAAGGCGAGATAGTCCCGCCCGGTGAGGCCCTCATACTTCGCCAGCATGGCGCTGTACCACTCGGCGGAGGCATTCGGTTCAGCTTCCAGCTGATCTCTGAAGAGCTTATCGTACTTGATGTCGGGCAGGTCCTTTGCGAGCAGATCCCAGCGGCTGTCCAGCGGATCGAAGCGATAATTGAAGCTGTAATCCCTGTCGCACAGCCAGACCATCGTCTCAGGGCAGACGACCTTCAGGCCGGCGCAGACTGCCATCCACAGACCGGCATTGCCCTCGAACTGAACCTTGAAGCTGGTATATCGGCTCGCCAGCCAATGGACGTAATCCAGCGTGCTCGCCTTCTGCGGTTCAGGCGCGCTGAGCACAGCCTGCACAAACGCTGTCGCCAGGCGCTCCGCAGGAATGGAGTTGGAGGATAACCCGCAGCCCCCGAAATTGCCATCCCAAACAAACGCCGAATTGAGATAGAGGATATCCAAAAGCGTATATCCCGCACCCATCAGCGCCTTATGAGCGGGCTTGTCCTCCCGGAGATACCCCAGCGCCAAGGCTTGTATGGCCTTGGGGATGGCATTGTCCTTCTTGCGGCAGGCTTTGATAGCCCCAAAACACGACCACACCAACCAGCTGTAAATACCTGCATTCTCCTCCACCGGCAGCGTTCGCTTTTCCGCAAGCAGCGGGATCAGCGCTGGTCGGAAGTCGTCATAGGAAGCCTCGGGATCGTCCATGGAGCACAGCGCAAGGATGATCTCCTCGGTGCGGGCATATTCCCGGACGGTCAGGTTTGCCCGCCAGGCATCCTTCACCGCGCCTTCGGACAAGTGGTACAGGGCCGCGGCAATATAGGGATCGCCTTCGCCCAGCAGGTTCAGCTTCAGCATGAAGTCCTCGCGCTGCCTGCCCACGAACATATTCGGCGTCAGGATCGGCGCAGTCCACGCCATGGCCAGCGCGACGGCGCGGGTGTTGGCGATGTCGTCGCCCAGCTTTTCACCGTAGCGCTCCAGCAGCTCACCGAAGTACCGGATCTCCCGGCTCTCGAAGTAGTCCATGCCGGAAACGCGCTGGTACCAGGGCAGATGCGCCAGCTTCTGCAACAACGCGGGATTCTCCTTGTGCGCCTCGGTCGTCTCTGTCGCCAGCCTGACCGCCGTATTGAACAGCCGCACGTTGAACTGTTCCTCATAGGCGCCAGCCCACTTGAAGTCAAAATCCTTGATGTTATGCACGCGCCTCACCTCCGTTCTGCTGTATCTCATAGACCGAGAATCCCGGGACAGAGAAACGCCCCTTGAGGCGCTTTTCGATGTACCGCTCCGCCGTCATCCTGTCCGGGAATCTCCGCGCCGACTCCTGATGATAGGTCATGTGGAAGCGCGAACGGGTCAGCTGCTCCATGTACATGCCGTCACGCGATCCGCCCTGTACGCGGATGCAGAATCGCCATCCCATGCGCGCCTTCACGTTCTCCGCCTTCATGAACCGCATGCACCTCAGAAAGTACGGGTCGATCCTGTATCGCGCCTCGTCCATGCCGGAGAAGATCATCGCCTTTGTGACATCCATCGTGGTCTCCAGCTTGCCGGGCATGCAGCCCGAGACATAGTATTTCCCCTTGATTGCCACCACCGCTCCACTGATGATGTTGCGTCCCTGCAATCGCAAAGGTTCCCGCCCGGAGAAGCGCATGTCGTAGTAGATTTCCTCGTTGTCCGTACGATTGGCCATCCGCGCCCGGGCTTCCCCGATCCACTGGACCAGCTCATCGGTCGTCCCGACAGTCCGGGACAATTCACGGCGGTTGGTACCGTTGCTGTTGCGATACCAGATGGACAGGGCGCAGCTGAGCGACCCGCAATGGGCGTATTCCTGAAGCTCCTCCAGCGTCAGGGTGCCCTTCACGCCATTTCTGACGAAAGCCACAAAACCGGCGTCGTCCACGAACTTGCCGTGCCACTTGAAGTGCTCCTGAAACTGACCGCCGCAGCAGCTCCGCACCCGCGCCATCAGCGCTTCCTCCGGTATCGCAGGATCGTTGAAAAGCGGCGACCAGCTGCGTTCACGGCGTTCGCGTCCGTTGGGCATGGGCTCGTAGCAGTTGTTGGAGCCCGCCAGGATCATCGGCGTGATGCCCAGCGGCGACCGGATGAAGCGGCGGTCATATACGATCTCATAGCTCATGTACGCTCCTCCCTCCGATCAGGCCGCGGCCTTCTCTTCCCGCTGTTCCTCCAGATCCATGATGAGCCGCACGGCCTTCTCGGCCTTGCCCGCGGCGGAGACGATCATCTTGCTGTCGTTGCGCAGCACCGTCAGCCAGTTCTGGATGTACCCGGCGCTGTTATGAAAGCTGCTGGCGGTCTCAAGCCCCATCTCGTTCATAAGAATGGCCGCGCCGACCTCGGCGACCAGCTCTTCTTTCGAGTATTCCTCGCTGCCGAAGTAGGCGGTCTTGGAGAGGCGATTCAGCCGCTTCTCGTGGCCGGTGGAGTGAACGCTCTCATGGAACGCGGTGGAGTAGTATTCCGCGACCTTCGGGAACTGTTCCCGCAGGGGCAGGTGGATCTCGTCCCTCGCGGGAGAATAGTAGGCGCGGTCGCCCTTCTCGTTGATGATCGGCACATGAGCACGGGTGCTGTAGTCGGCCAGCACCGCTTCGGCCTCCGCGATGGGATCGACGGGCTTCAGGTCGTCCTCGGTGAACCTCGGCTTCACGCCGTCGCACTGATCGATGTGGAAGACGTGGTAATACCGAAGCAACGGCACGATCTTCGTGACCTCCTTGCCGTCCTTGGTCTTCTCCTTCACCGGCAGCGGCTTCCAGAACACCACGAGGGAGGCCTTCTCGCCCTTGCGGACAGAGCCGCCCGCCTCCGTCGCCTGCTTGAAGGTCAGGTACTCGCCGGGCTTGCGCAGCAGCAACTGGTTCAGCACGGAATACGGTCTGCCGGTGGCGCGGCTGTAAGCGCCGGAGCGCACGCCCGTCCAGGGCTTCTCCCACGGAATGATGCCGTTCTCCAGCTCAGCTATGATGCGATCCGTGACGATCTGATATACGTTCACGCCCATGATGATCTCCTTTCCGCTTGCGCGTCCTCTGTTCGGATGTGCTCCCGGCGGCCCAGACGCCTCTGTTATCGGGCCGCCGACTACTTCATGTATAGGAAACGAACCGATTCTTCTTACGACATTCTCCACCAAGGGGATGAATCCCGGCCCCTAACCCAGCTCCAGCGGGCCGGTGAACGCCGCCAGCATCAGCAACGCGCCCAGCTGATAGCCGCGCTCAAAATCCTGCTGGCAGACGATGCCGTTCACGTCGGCGCTGGCCATGGACAACTCTTCCACTAGACCGCGCTGTTCCCTGGGCAGTGCGTCCATGATCTTCTCCTGGACGTGTGTGAATCTCGTCATGGCAGACCTGTATTCGGGCGTACTGGCGTCCCTTGACTCCGCAATCCTTAACTCGCCGTCGTAAATCGCCTTGAGAATCTTCTGCATAGCGCCCTCCTTATCGCAGTTCGTCGTATTCCCTGCCGCAGGCCGTGCAGGTGAATGGGCCATACGGCTTTTCCGCGTCGTAGATGGAATCCTCCAGACGGTCGGTGACGTTCTCCAGGAAGGAACCGTCCGCGCCGACAATCACGTCGGCGCGGATGATCTGATGGCCAATGAAGCGGTCATTGCCGCAGGTGCAGATCATGTTGCCCTCCCTCAGATATGAAAGGTGTGTGTGGGGGTGATGATCCAGTGGCTGATATCCGCGGCAGACAGGACGTCGTGGATCAGCTGCTCAAAGCTCCACGCGGGTACGCTCTCAGTATAGGAAGAGATGCTGTCCTCCAGCATGCCAATCGTATCCGCGGTCGGTTCGCTTTCGAGCAGGACGAGGATGGTCGAATCCGGACTGCCGTCGATGGAATCGAAGTGGAATTCCAGCACCGGAAGCGGATTGGCCTCATCGGGCAGCGTCGGATGGATGAACGGCGGATAGGTTTCGATGCGGTCATGCTCCTCAACCGCATCCCCCTTGAAGCGGATCATCTGATGCTCGTTGTCATCCTCGCAGGTATACTCCAGCTCCAAAAGCATGTCCGGGTTGCGACGCGCATACCCCGACAACGCCTTTCGCACATCGTCATAGGCGTTGAAACTCTCGGAGCCAAAGCTCATGATCTCCGGCTCGTTGTCGCTGTGACTGCATCCGTAGTCATCCACACCCTCGTCGAACACCAGGTCCTGAATCTCTTCCTTCTCGAAAGCGCTCAGGAAGCGGCCGGAAGGTCCCCAGCCGTTCAAATCATAGTCGGTACGCTTTCCCATGAAATCTCTCCTCCTTCATCCCTTTACGCCGATCACCAGCAGCACGATGGTCTTGTCCTCCTCCGCGTACTGCTCAATGTCCAGCGATACGACGCGCATATCCAGTACGGGGTCTCGATTCTTCCCGGCAAGCATAAAGCCCGGGTTCGGGACATACATGCAGTGATTATCCGGGTAAATCACGTTGATTTGCTGCTCGCTGCCCTTGGGGAACAGCTTCAGCAGCTCACTCAGGGTCATCGTCATCACCATCCTTCGGCGGCTTGATCCAGACCCCGTTCAGATAAACGCCCTTCTCCCTTGCGGTCAGGTCGAAGCTGTCATGGTTGCCGGCAATGAAATCGAAGATGCCTTGCCGGGTCAGCCCGTCCCTCTGCATTTCCTCGATGGATTCGTAACAGTTGTTGTAGTTTTGCTCGTAATCGTCAAAGATGCGGTAGCCATAGGTAGGTTCACCGTCAGGATTCCCGTGATCGTCCAGATCCTGGAAGCGGGTGAACTGAACCGAAACGACATTACTCATAATCGTCCTCCGGAATGAACTCGATCTCCGCACGGATGATCTGGCCGTACTCGTTGCGGCAGATGAAGCAGTCATAGCCGCCGTCGCCATACCCGCTGGACGACACCACACCATAGGGAAGCACGCCGGCGGAAAGCGGGGAAAGCGTGATATTGCAGCAATGATCGTACCAGATCTCTGAGGGTTCCTTATCCTTCAGGTTTTCATGATTGGGAATAACAGTGTCGTCACGATAATGCGACGCATCGAACAGTCCGGCCTGGCCGCTGTCTACGCCGACGTCGAAGCCCATGCACTGGCCCTTGGACATCTTCTCGTCTGCATAGTTTTCATGCACGGCAATCAGCCGGGCAATGCGGCGTCCCCAGCTTCCGGTGTACAGCTCCACGGCGGAAGCGTGCCAGGTGCCGTTCATCACATTCTCCAGCTCGCCCCGGCACCACACATCGGTGTTGTAGCAGGGATCGGAGACGGCCAGCTTGCCGGAGACGACCACAAACTCGCCGAGCTCCAGCGTCCTTTTCACGTCGCCGTGTTCGAGCCGGTGACAGATCTTCGCGGCCTGGCGCAGCACATCGCAGAGCTGGTCGACATAGCGATCAAAATCGTCGGCCATCATATCACAGGTATCTTCGGTGAGCAGGTCTGCGTTGTCCGTCAGCAGGATCTCTCCGGCTTCCTTTTCCATCTCGTCATAGGGGATCCAGAGGATACCCTCGCGCACCGGCATGATGAAGCCACCCGCCGAGTCGCCCTGGCTGATGGGATACCGCCAGATCAGCTCATTGTGATACTTCTCATGCTGCGCTTCCCTCAGCTTCGCCAACGCGGCGTCCGTGCCGCCGTTGTCCACGATTTCCTTGAGCAGCTCCTTCATGGTCGGAAGCTCCTCCGGGTTCAGGGTGAGCTTCATGTAGTTCCACAGTTTGTTCATGACATCATTCCTCCCGTATGTTTGCTTCTCGGAGCAATTCGTCGCGTTCAATGCCGATCGTACCGTCCAGCAAGGCGCACAGAAGCGCAGGCTGCTCATCTTCGGATTGACAGGCGACGTATTCGACGATATTGACGATCAGCCTTCCGGCTTCCCCGCTGACGGTGAAATGCTCCCATATGTATTCCAGCAGCCTTTCCTTGTCCATTCACAGCCCTCTCTGGGACTACGCGGCTTCCGCTTCGTCCCATTCCCGGATGTATTCCTCGTACTCGCCCTGCGTTGGGAATCGCATGCGACTTCCGTCAGGAAGGAAGCCGATGTACCCGTTACCGGTGTAATAGCCTTTGGGTTGAAACTGTTGCGTAGCTTCCAGCCACATGATCACACCTCCATCAATAGGAGCATTTCGTATCCCACCGCTCGTTACCAAGAAGGTCTCGCACCTTGCTGCGAGCGGTATCTTCAAGGTTGATGTACTCGACGCCCTTTGACGTGATGATCGTCACACCGCCTCCGACATAGCACAGCTTCTCATGTCCTGCCTCAAAGATCAGAATGGCATCATCATCGGCAACACATTCCACCAATTCATCTATAAAACGATCATAGGAATTCTCATCATATTCACCATCATCGTTTAAAATGCCGCTGATGCAACCGTAGACTCCGAAGCCAAACATCTGATTGCCGTTTTCGTCTTTTCTATCGTCCCACAGTTCGATACCGTCCTCGTCCCCAGCCGTCTTTGCCATGAGCGCCCGAAACTGTTCCACGTCCTTCACATGGAAATAGTTTGTGCGGACGACACCATAGTAGTTTGACATTCTCTCACTCCTCCAGCTGGACGTCCGTGGGATGCCAATCATCATCCCACGACACGTCGTCGTACTTCATCTCTTCATCCGCGATACGGCGGGCTTCTTCCGCCGAGGCTGCCTGAACCTCGGCATAGCCGTTGCGGGAGAAGAACACCTCAAATGTGCGGATAGCGGAGTAGGTGTCGTCCTCGTTCTTCCTGACTTCATACTCCTTGCCGTTCACCCGCACCAGTTCCCGGTCCAGGATACCCAGATTGTTTAGGATGCTCTCCGGCAGCTGAGCCATCTGGATATCGCTGACGATTCCCGTGTCAGGGTCGAACACAGCCGACGAATCCACTTCCATACCGCCGTCCCACACGGAGACGAAGGTACACGGTACCTGCTTGCCCATCGTCACACCCCCTCCCGCACATAGGCGTAGATATAGAAGTTGTAGTCGCCCGGCTGCGGCTGGCAGCGGATGTAGTATTCGAACTGCTCCGTCACGACCATATAGCCGCGGGACATGAAGATGCCGGACTCCAGCATCAGGGTATCGTGCTCCCGGAGGTACTTCTGCATGAACACACGGTTCTTCAGCAGGTTCCGCCGCAAGGTCTTGACCAGCGAGGAAAACTCGTCCTGAAACGCCTTGTCGTTGCGGTGAGCGCCAACGTGGGGAAACCAATTCGTCCAGAACTCCGTCCCGCTGCTTCCGAAGTCTCCGCGCAGATGGCCGATGCAGCGCGCCTCCGCATCACTGCCGCTGTAGTAGAGCTTGCCCGTTTCCTGAGTGCCCGCCAGAACCTCGAAGTTGTACTTCTTTCTTGCCATGCTTTAAGCCATCCTTTCTATGTCTATCCCACCATCTCGGTGGTGTCGAGGAGCAGCTTTCCCGCATCGTCATACCGCAGGATATGGCGCTCCCTCGCGTTCATCATGATCCGCAGGCACATGCCCTTGCCGCGCTGGCGGTTGATGCCGATGCGGTAGCCGTCCAGGTCGGCGATGAGGTACAGTCCGTCCCTCAGTTCGAGGAACTTCTTCACGATAGAGTCGTCCACTGGCCTCCCTCCTCAGTACACAGTGTGCATGTCTGACCAGTTGCCGCGCTCCTCGGCGTCCTCGGTGGCGGCGTTCTCGTCCGGGCTGTCCAGATCGTAGTCCGCGATGTAGACGGTGGTAAACGGATTGGTCGAGCGCACCTCCTGCACCAGCCCGCCGCGGACGGTGATCACGATGTCCGGCGCGACACGCTTCAGCCGCTGCTTCTCCAGATAGCGGTTCGGGAGCATCTTCTTCTCCACATGAGGCGCAAGCTGGCCCCGGCGCAGCGTCTGGACGTTCAGGTTGTAAAGCGAGAGCGCCAGCCCTACCATCTTCTCCGGGCACAGCCGCTTCATGAGCAGCGTGTCCTGAATGCAGGCCCGGGACAGTACAATGGGCTTCCTATCCATCACTCCACCTCCTGAAGTATGGTTTCGTCGAGATCGGTGACGAAGCAGATCGCTTCGGCAACGGTCAGGCACTCGTCGTCTTCGATGCCATTGTCCTTCAGGACAGTCAGCAGACGATTTGCCTGTTCACGACTCATGGGACGCGGCATGCTGCCTTCATACAAATCGTCCGATTCATCAGCGCCCTTGGTCAGCACGGCAAACATGCTGTCGCGCTTTTGCCGCGCAATTCTGTATTGCTCGATCTTACGGGCAAGCTCGTCTTTCCAGAAATCAGACATGGAGGAATCCTTTGCTACATGCGGCGTATTCATCAGCCTGACGGTCACGGATACGCGATACTTCTCCAGCTCGCAGCAGATGTTCAACCACAGAAAGCGTTCCAGCTTGTACAGACGCTTCGCCAACTGCGCCTTGGTTGCCTTAGTGACAATCTCGCCAGTCTCGTCCCGCCAGGTCAGGTTTCCGTTCACGAAACCGCCTCCTCATCCAGCAGGAAATCTTCGATACCCTTGTTCTCCCGGATATACTCGTAGATGGCGTAGTCCGACCCAAACTCCTTGTTCCACTCCTCCCGGAAGAAGTTTTCCAGATAGCGCTGCATGCTCTTCTGTGAACGGTGACTCCGGGCGCGAATCCGGAAGATCAATTCGTCCCCGCCGTAGTTGTAGTAGGGCGGCGAGTAGATTTCGGCGCTGTCCTCCACGAAACGGACATCCATGCTCCGGGGTAAGCGCTTCAGCAGCTTCTTCAGCTCGATCACGGCGCGCTCGCAGACGAAATCGGAATACTTCTCGAAATCAAAGCGGTTCCACAGGGCGTCAATCTTTGCCTGCTGGGCATCGTTTTCGGCCATCCGTTCAAGGGTGAAATCCGGGGACAAAAGACTGTTGTACATGTTCACATCAACGATGCGCCAGATTTCGTATTCCCGCATGACAATCACTCCTCGAAGATGTCGCCGGTCACGGCAAAGTCGTCTGCCTTGGGAAGGAAAATCCAGGTATCCTCTTCCCGGATATCCTCCCGCGCCAGCAATTCGTTCACCTCTTCTTTGGACTCACAGCGTTCCCAGCGATCATTGCCCTCCGCGTCGATCCATAAAACGGTGTACATCAAATCCCTCCCTTCGGAGGCGGGGATGCTATGGCAGAGCCCCGCCGATTTGATTGATTACGCCCGAAGGCTGCGGTACAGGGACATGTAGCCGAACCGGCCGCGCTCCAGCAGCTTGTCCAGGTTTTCCTTCACGTCCATGCCACCCAGCGACAGGCCCTCGAACATGATCATCTGCTTCATCGTGTAGAACGCGCCGCTCTCGATGAAGCACTTGGCGAACAGGTCGCTGGAGGGAATGCTCCGGTCCGCCTTGTCGAACTTGAAATCCTGCAGCAGATCGGACAGCTGGGAATAGGAGCAGGTGTTGACCACCGCGACCCGGAACCTCTCATAGCGGTAGCGCATCGGGCGAATGTGGCCCTTCTGGATCGGACCGATGCCCCGCGGATACAGCATCACGGTCTGGGTATTCTGCCGCGGCAGCCGATGGTTGTACTTGTCATACTCGTCCACCACCCTGTCCAGCTCGCCCATGATGATGTCGGCGTACTGTGCCAGGATGCGCTGCATGTCGTGCAGCGTGAAGAAGGCGCTGCGCTCCCGGAATGCGGCGGGATCGCGCCGCTGGAGCATCGCCAGCTTCCAGCACTCCTGCTTCAGGAAGCGCACGACGTAGTTCCAGGTATAGCTGCGCTTCACGTACTCATGGATGCCGTTGTAGCCCGCCTCGCGGATGTTGCGACGGAACTGTGCCGGGAGCCAGCGACGGTGGATGTACGGGTTGAAGATGTGTCCGTCCGACATCTCCTGCCTGTAGAACTGGCTGTTCTTGCCGAAGCAGTCGTCCATGGCCTGGTTGAAGGGCACGTAGCGAACCTCGCCCGTCTCCTTGTCCCGGACCTGGATGACGACCTCCGCGCCGTCCGGGATGAACTCCTTGTCGATGCGCATAGACAGGTACTGGTCGGCGTTGATTCCGGCGCTGTTGAGGGTGGCCTTGCGATCGTTGCCCTTGAAAGCCCGATTCTGCCCGCCATAGCCATTGTTGGGGGCGTTCCTGTGGTTATAGTTGTTGTAACGGTTCTTCTTCATGTGGTTTCCTCCTCAAATTCTATGGTGTCATGCACCTTCTCTGTGTGTCCGCGCCAATCCACACTGACCAGCGCGATGCTGCGGTACATTTCCGCGTTGTCGGGATCGTTCAGAAGTCCCATCAACTGACGGGCTTCCTGTTCATCGGCGCAATACTGCTCCTCGTCGGGCTTGCCGTCACGCCGCACGATCCTGACCATCCAGCTGTTCGCTACAAGCTCCATCACCTGCCTCCATCATCACCCAGTCCCGATAGACGATGCACTCGGGGTCGTCCGTGCTCTGCCAAAAGAAATGCTTCGGGTTGTGCCATGGGATCAGCCCCGACAGGGACGCCAGCAGGATAAAACCGTCCAGCGCCATACGCGCCTCCGGCCTCGGCATGTTGTCCATGAGTTCCTCCATGGTCAGCGCGTCGCTGGACAGCGCCTTGAAGTAACCCTTGTTCAGCCTGACATGCCTGTTGGGAACGGAGCGCTTGAACTGTGCGTAAAGGCGCTCGATCTCCACATAGGCGTCGCCCTCAAAGTCGATCAAGCCTTCCAGCTTGCAGACCTCGCCGTTCTCAAGGCGGACAGATTTCAAGAGCAGCTTCCCTTCGCGCATGATCGGGAGCCTCCCGCTCCATATGGATTTGCGCGTCAAGTCGATCCTGATCTCCTCCGTCTTGCCGCCGTTCACCACGCCCGAATAACTGCGGGCGGCATGAAGCAAAAACTCATAGACCGTCATAATTCCTCCGTTCTCATGGACATAAATGCGGTTGGCACATCACTAAAACACGCTTTACGATGTTGCAGCTCGGCCGGCGTGCCGGAAAGGCGCC
>JAFWBZ010000209.1 GCA_017537105.1 Clostridia bacterium
GCGGGAAATACCCTGTTCTTCGTGTGGGAAACCTATTTACAAATAGCCAATGGTATTATTCTGATCTGGAATTGGAAGATGAAAAGTACTGCCAAAAGGGTGACTTGATTTATGCTTGGTCTGCATCCTTTGGCCCTCATATCTGGGATGGTGATAGAGTAATCTATCATTATCATATTTGGAAGATTGTTCATTCATCGTTTCTATATCAAAAATATCTGTATTATTTCCTACTTGCAGATACTGAGAGTATCAAACAGAGCGGGCATGGCTTGGCGATGATTCACGTCACAAAAGCTGGAACGGAACAGAGATTGGTTCCATTACCTCCACTTGCCGAGCAGAAGCGGATTGTGGCGAAGATCGAGGAACTGCTGCCGTATATCGACCGGTATGAGAAGGCGTGGAGCCGCCTGGAGGACTTCAATAAGCGCTTCCCGACGGACATGCAAAAATCCATCCTCCAGCTTGCCATCCAGGGCAAGCTCGTTCCTCAGCGCCCCGAAGAGGGCACCGGCGAGGCCCTCTACAAAAGGATTGTTCCCCTACAGCACGGGTTAAGCATTGGGAAAAGTGAACTTGATCTATCGTCCATGGATTTCGATATTCCAGATAGTTGGAAATGGGTAGAATTGAATAGTATATTTGACTTTGTTGATTATCGAGGAAAAACACCAACTAAAATTTCCGAAGGAGTATTCCTAATCACTGCATCGAATATAAGGAAGGCGTATATGGATTACAGCCGAAAGGAATACATTTCCAGGGAGGAGTATTTAGGAAGGCAAAGTCGCGGATTAACCAGAAAGGGTGACCTTCTCTTTACAACAGAAGCACCAATGGGCAATGCTGCAATATGTGACTTGGATGAATGCTCGTGTGGGCAGAGAATTATTACATTCCAACCATATAACGATGAAACGATTGTTCCATCACTGTATATGTATTTTATTCTCTCTCCTCAGTTTCAGCAGCAATTACTGGATAATTGCACTGGTACAACCGCGAAGGGGATTAAGGCAGATAAACTAAAGCATTTTTTAGTTCCCCTCCCGCCCCTCGCCGAACAAAAGCGCATCGTCGCCAAACTGGAAGAACTCCTGCCCCTGTGCGAAAGATTGAAATGAGGTGAACTAGTTTGTTGATATATGACATAATCAAAAATGCCGCACCAAAGCTTGATGCGGAATATAACATGAGTAAAATAGTACAACATTCCGCAAGCAAAGGAGCGTTGAGAGAATTCGTTTTAGGAGAGATTATCAGGCCTTTTCTCCCCAAAAGGTATGGCCTGTGTAATGGGGAATGCTTTGATTCTCAAGATGGTATTAGTAAGCAGTTGGATATTATCGTCTATGATAACTTGTTCTCCTATGCGATTCCAATGGGAGATTATTATATGATGCCGTTTGAATCAGCCTATGGAGAGATAGAAGTCAAATCAATGCTTAATCGAGATACTTTCCTTCAAAGTATCGACAACATTGCCTCATTCAAATCACTTAAAAAAGAAACTCCCGGAGCTTGTCAAGTTCTTCCTAACCTTTCTTTGGAAATAAATGGGATTACATGGAATAAAACTGGTTTCACAAAGCCGTTTGGTGTTGTTTTTGCTTATGACAGTGCTGAACCCAAGACAGTGTTGGATTATTTCCACGAGCTTTCCCCACTTAATCCCTCGCTGATGCCAGACATGATAATTCTTCTGAAAAAGAAAACAATTATTTTTAGAGTGATTTATGAAAGCGAGAGATTCTACGTAACAACCGGGAATACATATCAAGGATTTATAACTCTACCATGCAAAGATGATACGCTCCCCGTTTTTCTATCATACATCCTATGCAGGACCAGAGATACGCGTTTAAAACTTGCAAATACCGATGACATGTTGAATAAACAGATCGACAAATACCTCCATGAGATGGAAAAACAACCTGTCATCAAGTTTTCAATGCAACATACTGAGGATAATTAGCATATTTACAGATTTTCCCCTCACGCATGTGAGGACGAGCCTATGGCGCGTATGCCGCGGGGAATCTCCGTTCGGGGATTGTAATCCGGCCGGAACATGCTATAATGGAGGAAATGGGGGAAACGTGGTTTCCCGGCGCGGGAGGACAGGGCATGTATACGACGGAATACTTGGGAACGCCCGAGAAGCGGGAGGATCTGGAGGCCATATTCGACCTCCTGTGCACCTGCGACCGGGACTTCGTGCCGCCCCTTTCCCAGAGGGTGAGCTCCTTTCAGAAGAAGTTCGAAGCCCCTCTGGGACAGGACAAGCCTTACGCGTATTTCGAGGTCATGAAGGCGCAGCGCTTCGCCGTCGCACGGGATGCGTCGGGCCGGATGGTCGCCTTCCTCACCTTCAGACCGCGGTATTCCTGCCCGGAGCTGGCCCGATTCGGCGAGAGCAACTACATGACCACCGCCTGCGTCGATCCGGAGCACCGGGGGCATGGCCTGGTGAGCCGGCTCTACGACATCGTGGAGCACGGCCTGCCGGAGGATCAGCAGACAGACTACGTCACCACCCGCACCTGGTCCACCAACGCCGTCCAGGTGCACGCCTTCAGCAAGCGGGGGTACGAAACCGCCGCCGTTCTGAAGGACGATCGCGGGCCCGGCGTGGATACCATCTACTATGCAAAGAAGGTGCGCTGACGGTCGTCAAGGCCCTTCGTGCTCTGTGCAAGACGGCAAAACCCGAAAGATCTGCCGGCGCGACCAGTCACGGTGTGGCTGGTTTTTTATCTGGGCGAAGTTTGCAGGCGCCCATCTTCCACGAAGGGTTCCGCCCCGGAGGCTGCGCAGCAATTCCGGCATCGCGCATTGATAATTGATGCACATAATGATATAATAACCTAAAGAAAGCTGCGAGACGACCAGGACAGTGGGGCGGATTCTTTGGGAGGAAGCCCCAGGAAGGCAAATCACGAACGGTACGGCTGCAGGAGGGAGCGGCTTTGTCAAAGACGCAGGATTTGTACACCCACGCCAAGCGGCGCATGCCCGGCGGCGTCGGGCTGCTGAGCAAGCGCCCGGAGATGTTCGCGCCGGGGCGCTGGCCCGGCTATGCAGCGCGGGCAAGGGGCTGTGAAATCTGGGACCTGGACGGCGTGCACTATTATGACATGACCACCAACGGCATCGGCGCCTGCATATTGGGCTATGCCGATCCGGACGTGAGCGCCGCGGTGAAAAAGCGGGTGGACGACGGCAGCATGACCTCGCTGAATCCGCCGGAGGAGGTGTGGCTTGCGGACCGACTGTGCGGGATCCACCCCTGGGCCGATTGCGCGCGCTTTGCCCGCACGGGCGGCGAGATCTGCGCCATCGCGGTACGCATCGCCCGCGCGACCACGGGCCGCGACCTGGTGGCCTTCAGCGGCTATCACGGATGGAGCGACTGGTACATCGCTGCGAACCTGTCGGACGACCACCAGCTGGACGGACAGTTGCTGCCTGGCATACAGCCCAACGGCGTGCCCCGCTCGCTCACCGGCACCTGTATTCCCTTTCAACACGGCGATACCGCGGCGTTTGACGCCCTGATCCGGGAGTACGGAGACCGGCTGGCCTGCGTGATCATGGAGCCCGCGAGGGGCGCGATGCCCGCCCCGGGCTTCCTGGAGCACGTCCGCGACGAGATTCACCGGGTGGGCGGCCTGCTGATCTTCGACGAGGTGACCATCGCGTGGCGCATGAACTTCGGCGGCGTGCACAAGCTGTTGGGCGTTGTGCCCGACATGGCCGTTTTCGCCAAGGCGCTGGGCAACGGACATCCCATCGCGGCGGTCATCGGCACCCGGGCGGCCATGGATGGCGCGCACGAGTCGTTCATCAGCAGCACCTACTGGACCGAGGGCGTGGGCCCTGCGGCGGCGCTGGCGACGCTGGACAAGATGGAGAGAACCCGGGTGTGGGAGCACATCACCCGCGTGGGGGAGACCGTGCAGAGGGACTG
This sequence comes from Clostridia bacterium, assembly GCA_017537105.1. Taxonomy (GTDB): domain Bacteria; phylum Bacillota; class Clostridia; order Christensenellales; family Aristaeellaceae; genus UBA2862. The sequence continues at coordinate 3,974 of JAFWBZ010000209.1, forward strand.
GCGGGAGCTGGCGGCGCGACACGGCCTGCGCATCCACACCTCCGGGTTCCCGTGCCTGGCGCACTTCGATTTCGAGGAGAACAAGCTGGAGCTGAAGACGCTCTACACCCGCCTGATGCTGGAGAAGGACTTCCTGGCCAACACCGCCATCTATCCCACGCTGGCGCATACGGACGCGATCCTGGACGAACATCGCGCGGCGATCGACGAGGTGTTCGCGCGGATCGCGCAGATCAAGAAGTCCGGCGGGCGCGAGGCGATACTGCGTGCCATCGGCGGCGAGGTCTGTCAGTCCGACTTCAAGCGGTTGATCGACGGATAGAAAGGGCGACGCGCTGCAAGGAACAGCGGCAGGACGAATCCGCGGTTTTCGCGCGGAAAAAGACGACGATCCTGGGAAAAGAAAGAAAAGGGGAAGGACGATGAACGCATACGAACGGGCACTGGCGGCCCTCCACGGGGAGATACCGGACCGGGTTCCCACCTTTGAGCTGATGATCGACCCGAAGGTCATTCGCGGCATCGTCGGCACGGACAGCTACATGGATCTGTGCGACGCGCTGGACATCGATATCGTCATGACCAACACGCCCTCCAAGATGTACCGGGAGGTGTGCGTCGATGCGGGCAAGCAGCTGTACCGCAACGAGTGGGGCATGCTGCGCCAGTACAACGGAGAGGTGGTCTCCGCGCCGATCCACGGGCCCATCGAGACGCTGGAGGACGCGCTGAAGTATGAGGCGCCGGACCCGACGCTGGACTATCGCTTCGATAATCTGCGCGCGCTGGTGAAGCGCTTCAAGCACAAGCGGCTCATCGGCTTTCACCTGCACGACGGCTTCAACTACAGCTACTACCTGACCAGCATGGAAGACATGATGTGCAACCTCATCGAGGAGCCGGAGCTGATCGAGCGGCTGGTGGAGCTGTCCATCGAGCACAACCTGAAGCTGGCGGAGCGGGCGCTGGACATCGGCGCGGACTTCGTGCTGAGCGGCGACGACTACGGCTCCAAGACCAGCCTGCTGGTGTCCAAGCGGCACTTTGAGGAATTCTTCTTCCCTGGGCTCATGCGCATCTGCGATTACGTGACCGGGCGGGGTGCGCTGATGCTGAAGCACTGCTGCGGCAACATCAACATGATCCTGGACGACCTGGTGGGCTTCGGGATCACAGGGCTGCACCCGCTGGACGAGCGGGCGGGCATCGACCAGGTCGCCGTCAAGCAGAAGTACCCCGGGCTCACGGTCATGGGCGGCATCGACTGCGACAAGCCGCTGACCGAGTACACGCCCGACGAGATGAAGGCGTACGTTCGGGACATCCTGGCGACGCACGCCCCGGGCGGGCGCTTCATCTGCGCCACCAGCAACAGCGTGCATTCCGCCGCAAAGCCGGAGAACTTCGCCGCGATGCAGCAGGCGGTGCACGAGTACGGCCGGTATCGCCCCGACGGCACGCTGGACTGGATGTGACGCGCGGCGAACGCTGCGCCAGCCGCCGCCCCGCGCGGGACGGCGGGGAGGAAAAGCATGAGGAAGAGAGCGATCTGCGCGGGCCACGTCTGCCTGGACATCACGCCCGCGATTCCGGACACCGGCGCCCGGCGCGTGCAGGACTGGCTTCGCCCGGGAAAGCTGGTGGACATCGGCGCGGCGGTGGTCTCGCCGGGGGGCTCCGTGTCCAACACGGGGCTGTGCATGAAGAAGCTCGGCGCGGACGTATCGCTGATGGGCAAGGTCGGCGCGGACGCGCTGGGCGGCGTGCTGGCGGCGCTGTTTCAGGCGCAGGGCGTCGAGGACAGCCTGATCCGGCAGCCCGACGTGACGACCTCCTATACGGTCATACTCGCCCTTCCGGGGCTGGACCGGATCTTTCTGCACCACTCCGGCGCGAACCACGCCTTCTATGCGGACGACGTGCCGTGGGCGGAGGCGCGGGACGCGGCGCTGATCCACTTCGGGTATCCCACCGTCATGCGGTCCATGTACGAAAACGGCGGGGAGGAGCTGCTGCGCCTGATGTGCCGCGCCCACGAGGCGGGCATGGCGACTTCGCTGGACATGTCCTCGATCGATCCCGATTCCGAGGCGGGCCGCGTGGACTGGGCGGACCTGCTGGCGCGCGTGCTGCCGCACGTGGACTTCTTCGAACCCAGCGCGGAGGAGCTGTGCTTCATGCTGGATCGGGAGACCTTCCGCGCCTGGCGGCGGCGCGCCGGGGAGGGCGACGTGTGCGAGTGCCTGACGCCGGAGGACATCGGGCCGCTGGCGGAGCGCTGCATGGCGCTCGGCGCGAAGGTGCTGATGCTCAAGTGCGGCGCGCCGGGGATGTACCTCCGAAGCGCGCCGGCGGCGGCGCTGGCCGGGATTTCGCCCCGGCTGGAGCTGGACTGCGCCACCTGGGGCGGCAGGGCGTTCTTTGAACCGAGCTACGTCCCGGATCGCGTCGTCTCCGGCACGGGCGCGGGGGACACCAGCATCGGCGCGTTCCTGACCGCGGTGCTGAACGGCCGCGATCCCGAGTGGGCGATGCACCTGGCCGCTGCGGCAGGCGCGTGCTGCGTCGCGCAGGCGGATTCGCTGAGCGGCATCCCCTCGCTGCCCGAGCTGGAGGGGAGAATCCGCGCCGGATGGCGCAAGAGGGGCGATGCGCCCCACGAGGCCCAGCCCTGACGCGCGCCGGGTCCCACAGGGAAAAGGCCGGGGGAAGCAACCGCTTCCGACAGAAACAGATTGCCGCAGGCTGCGCGTTGTGCAGCCCGCGGCAATCTGTTTTTCTATTCCATGAATCATGCTGCGCTCCGTCTACAGCGAAGAACCTGAGAGCAGCACAGGGCTTGCGAATCAGTCCGCGTAGGGGAGGAATCCGAAGGCCTCCTCCTCGGGAATGCCGTCCACCAGGCTTCCCCAGCCGCGCGCATAGTCCTCGCTGACGGCCAGGCGGCCCTCCCGGCCATCGGCGGTGGCAAAGGTCACCACGGACGCTTTGTCAAAGCCGGTGATCATGATCCGATCGCCGGGATTCAGCACTTCGGCCTCGCCGTCGATTTCGCAGGGAATGGGGACCTGCGCCGTCAGGGCGGCGTACTCCCAGGTCTCGTCGTCGTAGTCGGACACGTCCCGGACCCACATGCCGTCGTCGGTGAGCTCAAACAGTCCGTCCTCGGTCAGGGACAGCGTGCGATCCATGAAGTAGGTGCCCAGAATGTCCTGGGAGCCGCTCAGCGTGATCATGCACTCGTCGAGGTTGACGTCGTCCAGCATGCCGTAGCCCGACTTGAAGTAGCCCTGGCCGTTCTCGCCGCGGTTGATGTCGGCGAACAGCACGGGCGTAAGGTGGTCGCCGTTGTAGTGCAGGCACCAGGTGAAGTAGTCGCCGGACATGATGTCGCCCCACAGGAAGATCTCCATCGTGCCGTCGCGGTTCAGGTCGCCGGCCCAGGCGGAGGCGTCGGAAATGATCTCGGCGTCGTAGACGGACTCCGTGCCGTCCGCATCCAGCACGTGCACGCGCTGAAAGCTCTCGAAGTCATCCGGCACGGTCTCTGTGTAGATCGTCTCCATGCTGCCGTCGCCGTTCAGGTCGAGGGACCGGGGAGTTTCGTCGATCGGGGTTCCGCCCTTCCAGAGTTGGCCTTCCGCCAGCGCGACGCCGCAGGCCAGCAAGGCCAGCACAAGGACCAGGGAGAGAATGCGTTTCATGTTCGACAGCTCCTTTCGGGGAATTGTTTTTGCCATTTTTTTGACGTGTGCGCCGGCATGCCGGTTCCCGCCTGTCGGGAGAAAGGGACCGGATTCGGAGAAAAAAACCGCCGGGCGGCCAAGAGAGGCTGACCCGGCGGGCATCAATGGCGCGGCAGCAGATGGCCGCCGGCCCTGCCGGCTACATGCGTTCGGGGGCCTCGATGCCGATCAGGTAGAGCGCCTGCTTCAGCACCTGCCGCGTGCAGTCGGTGAGCATCAGGCGCGCGGTGCGCACGCCGGGCTCGTCTACCATGACCTTGTTTTCGTAGTAGAACTTGTTGAACGCCTGGGCCAGGTCCACCGAGAAGCGGGTGACCATCGAGGGCTCGGAGCGATTTACGGCGGCCTTCAGCACGTCGGGGAACTGTTCGATCATGCGCACCACGTCCTGCGCGAAGGGGTCGGACAGCGCGCTGAAGTCCGGCTGCGCGGTCTCCAGACCCTCGGCCTTGCGCAGCACGGAGCAGGCGCGGGCGTGGGTGTACTGCACGTAGGGGCCGGTCTCGCCCTCGAAATTCAGGGCGCGATCCCACTGGAAGTCGATGTCCTTGATGCGGTTGTTGTACAGGTCGAAGAACACCACGGCGCCGACGCCCACCTGGCGGGCTACCTCGTCCTTGTTTTCCAGGTCGGGGCTCTTTTCCTCGATGATGGCGCGGGCCTTTTCGATGGCGGTGTTCAGCAGGTCCTCCAGGTAGACCACGTGCCCGCCGCGGGTGGACAGCGCCTGGCCCTCGTAGGAGACCATGCCGAAGGACACGTGCTCGCAGTTTTTGTACCAGTCGTAGCCCATGAGCTCCAGTACCTTGAAGAGCTGCCGGAAGTGCAGATCCTGCTGGTAGGCCACCACGTAGAGCGACTTGTCGAAGTGGTAGGTATCCCTGCGATACCGGGCCGCGGCCAGGTCGCGGGTGATGTACAGCGTAGCGCCGTCGCTTCTCAGGATCAGCGCCGGGGGCATGCCGTAGTCCTGCAGGTCCACGATCTGCGCGCCGTTGTCCTCTTTCAGCAGGCCCTTGGCCTTCAACTCGTCGATGACGGGCTGCATCTTGTCGTTGTAGAAGCTCTCGCCGGCGTAGGAGTCGAACTTCACGCCCAGGATGTCGTACACCCGCTCGGCGTCCTTCAGCGTGACCGACTTGAACCAGTTGAAGATCTCCAGCGCCTCCGGGTCGCCGTCCTCGATCTTCTTGAACCAGGCGCGGCCCTCGTCGTTCAGCGCGGGGTCCTGCTCCGCCTCGGCGTTGAAGCGCACGTACAGCTTTACCATCTCGTCCACGCCGCCCGCGGCCACGGTGTCGTGGTCGCCCCAGCGCTTGTAGGCCGCGATCATCTTGCCGAACTGGGTGCCCCAGTCGCCCAGATGGTTCACGCCCACGGCGTTCCAGCCGAAGAAGCGGTGCAGCCGGTACAGCGCGTTGCCGATCATCGTGGTGGACAGGTGGCCGATGTGAAAGCGCTTGGCGATGTTGATGCTGGAGTAGTCCAGAACCACCGTCCGGCCCACGCCGGAGCCGTCGGAGCCGTATTGTTCGCCCTCGGACAGCGCCAGCGTGATGACCTTTTCCGCATAGGTCGCCCGGTCGATGAAGAAGTTCAGGTAGCCCTTTACCGCCTCCACCTTGCCGAGAAAGTCCGCCTGGATCGCCCCGGCCAGCTGGTCCGCGATCATCACCGGGCTCTTGCGCAGCGCCTTCGACAGCTTGAAGCAGGGGACGGCATAGTCGCCCATGGCCGTGTCCGGCGGAATCTCCAGCGCCGCGGCGATGTCCGGGGCGGTGATTTCCACCTCGCCGAAGGTCGCGCCGAGGGCGGTCAGTATTTCATTTGCGACGGCAAGCTTGAAGTCCATGCGATAACACCTCGTCTGCGTTATTCCTCAATATCCACTATTATACACGCTTTTCCCATGCCCCGCAAGAAACTGGCCGGGGCGCGCAGGTTGATTGATTGTAAAGAACGAAAAACCCCCTTCCGCCCGCGTTTGCGGGGCGGAAGGGGGATTGATCTTCGGCGGCGTTCGCCGCTGAATCTCGGTTTAGTCCTCGATGATCTTCGTCACGACGCCGGATCCCACC
>JAFWBZ010000210.1 GCA_017537105.1 Clostridia bacterium
ATGGCATTGGCGGTCGCCGAGGGAACGGACCTCATCCGTCAGCGCCTTTGGCGCTGCCACCTTCCCCTAAAGGGGAAGGCTTGGAGGACGGACCTCGTCCGGCCCGTAAGGCAATGCCGTCATTTTACCCCGTAGGGACGCCATGTATGGCGTCCCTTTGCCGCGGAAGTGCTTGCCTCGGGGAATGCGGGCGCCATACATGGCGCCCCTACGGTTATTTCAACACGATGGCGTCGGGGCCGAGGAGGTTGGCCAGGGCGCCGAAGTCGTAGCCCTCGCCGACCCAGTATTGCCGGGGGGCCTGGTAGGTCTTTTTTTCGTCGGCCATGTAGAGCATCACGCGGATGCTGCCGGGGGTCTGCTTTAAGACGCCCAGCACGGCGTCGCGCTGGGCGGCGGTGAGTTTAAGGTACAGCTTGCGGCCCCCCTCGGGCGCGGCGCGGTAAGGCTGGCGGCGGGGGGGCGGGGCGTCGTCGGGATCGTCCGGCAGGGCGTCCATGTCGCTCAGGGGGGCGGCGCGGTCCATGAGCAGCTTGGGAGCCTCGTCCTCGCGCACGGAGAGCCGGCCGGTCATCACCACGGCGGCGTCCTCCCGGAGGGTGTCCATCTCGCGCTCGTAGACCTTGGGGAACACCAGCACCTCGGTGACGCCGTACATGTCCTCCAGCTGCACGAAGGCCATCATGCCGCCGGACTTGGTGGCCTTCATTCGCTTTTCGGCGATGAGGCCGCCCATGCGCACGGTCCTCTGATCCCAGCCCATGCCGCCGTCCGGGCCCTCTGTTAGCTCCGCGAGGAACTGGGCGTTCACCTTCAGCTTGCCCATCTGCTCCGCGTACTCGTCCAGCGGATGGCCGGAGATATACACGCCGGTGGTCTCCTTCTCCATCTGGAGGCGCGTGAACAGGTCGAACTCCGGAATCTCCGGCATCGGCGGCGGCGGCGCCTCCAGCCCGCCGTCCAGCATGCCGAACAGAGAGATCTGGCCGGAAACCACGCTCTTGGCCTGGCGGCTGGCGCCGTCCATGGCCTTCTCATACACGTGGAGCTTCTGGCTGCGGAAGCCGGGCAGCGCGTCCAGCGCTCCGGCGCGGATCAGGCTCTCCACACCCTTCTTGTTCAGCGCGGCGTGTCCCTGCCGGTCCGCGGCGTCCCCCGCCTCGGCCTGGCTTCCGCCCCGCCCCGTCAGGCGGTTGATGAAGTCGTACAGGTCCCGGTACGCGCCGCCTCGGGAGCGCTCCTCCACCAGCTCCTCGATGGCGTTGTGGCCCAGCGACTTCACGCCCGCCAGGCCGAAGCGAATGCCCTTCGTCCCGCCGCTTTCGTCCACGGTGAACTCCTCCTCCGAGCGGTTCACGTCCGGCGGCAGGATCGGGATGCCGCGCTTGCGGCAGTACTGGATGTAGAAGGCGATCTTGCCGGTGTTGCCGTTCATGGAATTCATCATCGCTGCCATGAACTCCACCGGGAACTTCAGCTTCAGCCAGGCGGTCTGCACAGCGACCACGGCGTAGGCGGCGGCGTGGGACTTGTTGAAGGCATAGCTGGCGAAGGCGGTCATCTCGTCGAACAGCTGGGTGGCCGCCTGCTCGGAGACGCCGTTGCGCACGCAGCCGGGCACGATGACCTCGCCGTTCTCCACCTGGCCGTGGATGAAGATCTCCTTCTCCCGCGCCATCACGTCGTGCTTCTTCTTGGACATGGCGCGGCGCACCAGGTCGGACCGGCCCATGGAATAGCCCGCCAGGTCCCGCACGATCTGCATCACCTGCTCCTGGTAGACCATGCAGCCGTAGGTGACGTCCAGGATCGGCTTGAGCTGCGGCGTCAGGTATTTGACCGTGGAGGGGTCCTGCTTGCCCGCCACGTAGCGCGGAATGGACTCCATGGGGCCCGGCCGGTACAGGGAGATGGCGGCGATGATGTCCTCAAAGCTGCCGGGCTTCATGTTGGTCAGAAACTGGGTCATGCCCGAGGACTCCAGCTGGAAGATGCCCTCGGTGTCGCCGTCGGAGATCATGCGGTACACCCCGGGCTCGTCCAGCGGGATGTCCGAGGAATGGAAGTCCGGGCCCAGCCGGTCCCGGGCCATCTCGATGGTATCCATGATGACGTTCAGCGTCCGAAGCCCCAGGAAGTCCATCTTCAGAAGGCCCAGCGCCTCCACCGTGCCCATCGGGAACTGGGTGGTGATCACGTCGTCGTTGGTCTGCAGCGGGCAGTAATCCACCACCGGGCGGGCGGTGATCAGCACGCCCGCGGCGTGGGTGGACGCGTTGCGGGGCATGCCCTCCAGCTTCCGGGCCATCTCGATCAGGCGGTGGATGTCCGGGTCGTTTTCGTAGCTTGCGCGCAGCTCCGGGTTCATCTTCAGCGCCTTTTCCAGCGTCATGTTGAGCTCGAAGGGCACCTGCTTGGCGATGGCGTCCACCTGCTGATAGCTCAGGTCCATCACGCGGCCCACATCGCGGATCACCGCCCGGGCCGCCATGGTGCCAAAGGTGATGATCTGGGCCACGTGGTCCGCACCATAGCGCTGGCGCACGTAGTCGATCACCCGGCCCCGGCGCTCGTAGTCGAAGTCGCAGTCGATATCGGGCATGGAGATGCGCTCGGGGTTCAAAAAGCGCTCGAACACCAGCGCGTATTTCAGCGGGTCGATCTCGGTGATGTCCAGTGCGTAGGCCACGATGCTGCCCGCGCCGCTGCCGCGCCCGGGGCCCACGCCGACGCCGTGGGTCTTGGCAAAATGGATGAAATCCCAGACGATCAGGAAGTAGTCCACATAGCCCATGGACTCGATCACCGAAAGCTCATACTCCATCCGGTCCCGGGCGTCCTTGCGGTCCGGGCCGTATCGGCGCAGCAGGCCCTGCTCGCACAGCTTGCGCAGGTAGCCCTTGTCCGTCTCCCCCTCGGGCAGCGGGAAGGAGGGCAGGTGCGTGGTGGAGAAGTCGAAGTCCACCTGACAGCGCCGGGCGATTGCCTCGGTGCGCTCGATGGCGTCCTTAAAGTTGGGGAAGGCCCGCAGCATCTCCTCCTCTGATTTCACATAAAGCTGGTCGGTGTTCATGCGCATGCGGCTGTCGTCTGACAGGGTCTTGCCCGTCTGGATGCACATCAGCACCTCCTGGGCCTCGGCGTCCTCCCGGGTCAGGTAGTGGCAGTCGTTGGTGCACACCAGGGGGATGTCCATCTCCCGGGCCAGCTTCACCAGCCTCGGCAGCACCTGCCGCTGCTCCGGCAGTCCGTGGTCCTGGAGCTCCACGAAGAAGTTGTCCTTCCCGAACAGGTCGATGTACTTCTGCGCCATCTGCCGGGCCTCGCTTTCGCGGCCGTCCAGCAGCAGCTTCGGCAGGTCGCCGGACAGGCAGGCCGAAAGCGCAATCAGGCCCTCGGAATACTGCTCCAGCAGCCTGTAGTCCACCCGGGGGCGGTAGTAGTAGCCCCGGATGAAGCCCTCGGACACCAGCCGGGAGAGGTTGCGATAGCCGGTCTCGTTCTCGCACAGCAGGATCAGGTGGCTGTAGTCCCGCGTGAGGCTGGTCTTGTTGTCCATGTCCGGGCACACGTAGACCTCGCAGCCGATCACCGGGTGGATGCCGGCGTCCTTGCAGGCGCGGTAGAAGTCCACCACGCCGTACATCACGCCGTGGTCCGTGACCGCGCAGGACGTCATGCCGAGCGCCTTCAGCCGCTCGACCAGCGGCTTGATGCGGCACGCGCCGTCCAGCAGGCTGTATTCCGTGTGCAGGTGCAGATGGGCAAACATAGACGATCCTCCCGGTCTCCCCGCGGGGCAAAAATGCGTACAATTATACAGTTTCTATTGTAGTCGCGCAGCGCGGGTTTGTCAACAAAAGACGCGGCCCGCTGCCGCGAGCCGCGCCTTTGCATGCTTTCAGGATCAGAACCGATCCAGGTGATAGACCACGTTGGCCTCCTCGATCCAGGCGTCGACCTGGCTCTCGTAGGTGTCCGAGATCTTGTCCTCCAGCGCCTGGGCCTCGACGCCGTCCTGAATGTCCTCGAAGGGCACCGCGCCGGGGGTGATGTCGCTGAGATAGTAGATGATGTGGATGCCGTTCTTGCCGCGCACCATGTCGCTGATCTGGCCGACCTCTGCGATGGACATGGCGCCCTCGGTGAAGGCGGGATCCCAATAGGAGGAATTCTCGGCCACGGCATAGCCCTGGCTGGCGGCGGGCTCGCGGGTCATGCCCGGATCCTCGCCGTACTGCGCGATCAGCTCGTCGATGCCGGTGCCGGCGTTGAAGGCGTCGATGACCTCCTGGGCCTTCGGCATGAGCTCGCTGTAGAGCGCCTCGATGGCCACGCCGACCTCGCCGATGTCGGTCTGGATCTCCTCGCGGGTGCGGGGCGCCTCGACCTCCTCGTTCTCCGCTTCAGCGGCCTCTTCGCCGGCCTCCTCGGCGTCCTCGCCCTCCTCGACCTTCTCCTCGGCCTCGTCCAGCGCGGCCAGCTCGTCGTTCAGGCTGGAGAGCGTGTTCTGCAGGTCGTCGTACTGGGCGGACTGCTCGTCGCTGAACTTCACCAGCACGTGCTTCACGGCACGGTAGCCCTCGGGATTCCAGGCGATGACGGCGCCCTCGGAGCGGGCGGAGTTGTAGTCCACATCGCTTTCCCCGTAGGACTCCTGGTCCTCGGCGACCATGCTCTCGTACTCGGCCTGGATCTCCTCTTCGGAGACGGTGACGTCCTTGGTCACGTAGTCGTGCAGCTGCTCGTCCACGTAATCCTTGATGCGGCTCTCGAGGATGACCTCCGCGGTGATGCCGGCCTCGTTCAGGCCCTGCACGGTGGCGTCGTGGATCTCCTCGTCGGACATGCCGTCCTGGGTGAAGTAGCTCTTGTAATAGCCCACGTAGGTCTCGAAGTCCTCGTCGGCCTTGGCGGCGAGATCGGCGCGGGCCGCCTCGTCCAGCTCGGCGATGCCCAGCTCGGCGCCCTTGGCCTCCAGCACGCCCTGGCGCACGAGGCTCTCGACGATGCTCTGCTTGATCTGGTCGGCGTAGGCGTCCATGGACATGCCGTACTGCGCGTACATCTGGGCCGCCTCGTCGTACTGCGCCTGGGCGTCCTCACGCCACACGATGCCGCCCTCGCCGAATTCGGCCACGATCTGTTCCTCATAGAAGGGGCGGTACTTCTCCACCTCGGCCTCCAGCTCGGCGATGCGGTCGTTGGCCGCGTCCAGCTGCGCCTGCAGGTCCTCTGCGCCGGTCTCCGCCAGCGCCGCGGCGCTCAGCGCCAGCAGCATCGCCAGGACCAGGCACAGCCACTTCTTCATGCTCATGTCGTTCTCCTCCATTCCTTGTCCGCAGCGCGGAATTCCCATAGATTATAGCACACGTTTCCCCGGCAGGCAATGACCGCAGCGCAAATGTTTATACATCATTCACATTTGGTTCGCGATTGACTTCCCCCCGGGACCCGTGGTATCATCATTGCAGAAAACCGCGGCCGACGGGCCGCGCGGGGAGGCGTCGCCATGCGGGGACTGTACGGTAAAAGGGAATTTGACATCGTCATGCGGGAGCGGGAGGACGTTCCCGTCACCGGGCGCAGGGTGCGCATCCGCGTGACGGCCTGCGGCGTGTGCGGCACAGACCTGCACTTCCTGCGGGAGCTGTCCGAGTACACGCCCATGGGCCACGAGATCTCCGCGGTGGTGGAGGAAGTGGGCCCGGAGGTCACCCGGGTCAGACCCGGCGACCGCGTGATCTGCGAGGACGTGAGCGCCTGCGGCGCCTGCCCGGCCTGCAAGTCCGGCCAGTCCCGGCTCTGCCGGAACGGCTTCAACCTGGAGGGGCAGCCCGGCATGTCCGACGCGCTGGTGGTGCACGAAAACCTGCTCAACCCCTTCGACGGCATCGATCCCGTCACCGCCTCGATGGTGGAGCCGCTGGCGGTGGCCATCCGCGGGGTGAACAAGCTGAAGCTGCGGCCCTTCGCGTCGCTGGCCATCTTCGGCATGGGCGCCATCGGGCTGCTGGCCGCGGGCTACGCCCGGGCCATGGGCGC
>JAFWBZ010000211.1 GCA_017537105.1 Clostridia bacterium
AGCATACTGATCGCCCACCGGCTGTCCACGATCCTCGCGGCGGACGAGATTCTGGTGGTGAAGGACGGCGAGATCGTGGAGCGCGGGCAACACCGGGAGCTGGTCCGGCAGGACGGCGTGTACCGCGAGCTCTACGAAACCCAGTTCTCCAAGGCGCTGCTGCCGGAGGAGGCGGGCGTTTCCGAGCTGGAGCAGTATCTCTGGGGCCAGCAGCCCGCAGACGAGCCGGAATAGGGGCCGGTCAAGGCTGGCAGCGCCGGTGCGCCTGATGGCGAATCGGAGCGGTTCCTGTTCAGGACGAGACCGCGCGGCAAAAGCTATGGCGTTTTTCTGTATTTCATGGTATGATAGCTTCAGGACATTCGACAGCGAGTGAAGAGGGAGGAAGAGACATGAAGGAGTGGACCCGGGAGGAACGCTATCGCGTGCTCCAGAGTGCGGAGGAGATCCGTCCGCTCTACGAAAGCATCCGGAATTCCGTCTACCGCCAGCGCTACCACGTGCAGCCCGTGACCGGCCTGTCCAGCGACCCCAACGGCTTTGCGCTGCACAAGGGCACTTGGCACCTGTGCTACCAGTGGTGCCCCTGGGGCGCGGTGCACGGCCTAAAATACTGGTATCACGTGACCAGCCCGGATCTCGTGCACTGGCAGAACGCGGGCATCGGCCTGAAGCCCGACTGCTTTTACGACAACCGGGGCACCCACTCGGGCAGCGCCATCTCCCAGGGGGACGACCTGGTGTTCTTCTACACGGGCAACCATCGCGACGACGACTGGGTGCGCACGCCCTACACCTGCGCGGCGGTGCTGGACGCGGAGGGGAAGCTGCAGAAGCTGCCGGAGCCGCTGTTCGGCCCCCGGGACGACCACAGCGAGCACCAGCGGGACCCCAAGGTGGTCTGGAACGCGGAGAAGCGGAAGTATTACATCTTCATCGGCGCCCAGACGCTGGATCTGCGCGGCTGCGTGCTGATCTACGAATCGGAGGAGCTGCTGAAGGGCTGGCGCTTCGCGGGCGAGCTGAAGGTGCCGGGCTACGAGCGCTTCGGCGGCATGTGGGAGTGCCCGTACATCGTCAACATCAGCGGCCGGGACGTGCTGATCTTCTCGCCGCAGTACACCAAGCTGCCGGGACGCGGAAACAGCACCAACCACAACGTCTACCTGATCGGCCGCATGGACTACGACACGCTGACCTTCACGCCGGAGGGAGACTACCACCACCTGGACTACGGCTTTGATTTCTACGCCGCTCAGGGCGCGGCCAGCATCGGCGACCCGGACCGGGCGATCCTCATCGCGTGGATCGGCCTGCCGGACAACCACTATCCCACCCAGGAGGAGGATTGGGAGGGCACGCTCTCCCTGCCCAGGGAGCTGCGCGTGCGCGGCGGGAAGCTGGTCCAGACGCCGATTCCCGCGGTGGAGTCCCTGCGGGAGGCGGAGATCCCCGCCGACGGCGCGCTGCCCGCGGCCTGCGAGCTGGAGGTGACCGCGCCGGAGGGCGACTTCGCACTGAACCTGTTCACGAAGGCCGACGGCACCGGCGGGCTGCGCCTGCGCTACGACAGCGCAGCCAGGGTCTGCACCGTGGACCGCACCGGCATGGACAGGCGCTTCAACGAGAGCGTCGGCGAGGTGCTGGACATGCCGCTGGAGGCGCCGCTCAGGAAGCTGCGGGTGTTCATCGACCGCTGCTCCACGGAGATCTTCGCCAACGACGGCGAGGCGACCTTTACCACCCGGACCTATCCCACCGAGCGGGAGTTCCACTATGCGGCCAGCGACGACGTGCGGGTGCGCGTCTGGCCGATGCGGGCTTCCGTCACGGACGAGTTTGTCATCTGAAGCGGAGGAATGATCGCATGAAGAAAAAGGTATTTGCCAGCGATTTCGACGGAACGCTGTACTTCTACAAGGCCGATGTGAAGCTGCCGCCGGAGAACGTGGAGAAGATCCGCGAGTACCAGGCCGCGGGGCATCTGTTCGGCCTCTGCACCGGCCGCCAGGTCGGCGGGCTGACGCCCTTCATCACCGGCTTCGTCCGGCCGGACTTCTACATCACCTCCAGCGGCGCGAACATCGTGGACGGGGAATTCCGCCCCATCCTGAAGCGGGGCGTGGACCGCGCGACGGCGGACGCCATCGTGCGGGAGATGCTGCCGAAGGGCTACCGGCTGACGCTGGACGTGGAGGGGGAGATCTGCGTGTTCGCCCCGATGGACTATCCCGGAAAGTACTATGTGATCACCGGCGTGGATGACGCCCCGCCCGGCCTGATCCACCAGGTCAGCATCCACACGGAGAGCCTGGAGGAGGCCGCCGCCGTCAGCGCGTCCATCAACGCGCGCTACGGGGACACCGTGGAGGCCTTCCAGAACGTCATCGAGATCGACATCGCGCCCCGGGGCTGCTCAAAGGGCCGGGGCGTGCAGGCGCTGCGCGAGTACATGCGGGACGCGCTGGGGGACTTCGTGCTCTACGGCATCGGCGATTCCATCAACGACCTGCCGCTGCTGGAGGCCTCGGACGTGTCCTACACCTTCCCCTACGCGCCGGAGATCTGCCGGGAGCGGGCGACGAAGGTGGTCGAGACCATCGTGGATGCCCTCGAGGACAGCATGAACGACCCGGCGTAGCCATGCGGACCGGACATTGTCAAAATGATGTGGATCTTTCTGCTGCTGGCGGCGGCGACGGGCCTGGCGGCGGTGGCCTACCTGGTGTCGCGGTTTCATCGCCTTTCCCCGATCGCACGGCTGGGGCGGGCGCACCGCGGGCTCTC
>JAFWBZ010000212.1 GCA_017537105.1 Clostridia bacterium
AGAAGCGGAAGAGGCTGGAGGAAGAAGCCGCCTGCCGCAGCTTCCTGGGCATCATGAACCTGACAGGGCTGTACCATTACACCGAAAACGTCGATACGGACGGCAACTATCGCACCTACAATGAGAAGTCCGGCGAGGGCACCATAGCGTCCACTCCACAGGAGCCCGGCCTTGACGATGGCGAGCTGATCTTCAGCCGGGAATGGAACGGCCTGTACACCCAGCGCGAACTGGACTACCTCAACGAGTACTACGCCCAGTTGGAGGAGGGCTTCGTCCTCGACAACCAGAACATCCAGGACTACGCCCGCAAGGCGGCGAAGGCTTCGCTGGACGCGGACATCAAGTACAACCGCATGCGGCAGGGTCTGGTCAGCGTCGCCGAATGGGAGAAGGCGCAGGCGATCTTCGACAACCTGTCCAAGAGCGCCAACTTCGCCGCCTGCAAGCGCAA
The DNA here is from genome assembly GCA_017537105.1 of Clostridia bacterium. Classification (GTDB taxonomy): domain Bacteria; phylum Bacillota; class Clostridia; order Christensenellales; family Aristaeellaceae; genus UBA2862. Next base: position 455 of record JAFWBZ010000212.1, read on the forward strand.
GCCCGGCGACATGGCGGGGCTCGGCTCCCTCGGCGCGATCGTGGCGAAGATAGAAATGAGCGGCGAGCTGGATACCCCGCAGGCGGCGTTCCCGCCCGACGACATCGACAGGATCATCGCCGACTTCCGGCATACAGTCGCGGCGGTAGGGCTTGAACAGGTGACGGTATGACGATCACCCAGATTCGGGACATCCGAAACGTGAAACTATGGGCGCGACAGATCTTCTTCTGGCGGACGCACCTGGACATCTTCATCGAATCCTACTTCAAGATCAAGCTGAAGGATACCCAGAAGGTCGTCGCCCGGGAGTTCGGAAACGCCGACACGCTCATGGTGGTCAAGAGCCGCGGCTACGGCAAGACCTGGTAGACGGCGCTGTGCTGCATCGCCGTGGGCGTCCTCTACCCCGGCAGCCTGATCGCCGTGGTCTCCGGCACCGCTGAGCAGGCGACCCTGATTGTCAAAAAGATTCAGGATTATTTCATCCGCAACCCGGAGATCATGCGGGAGATCCAGGCCGATTCCCATCGCGCCGTGCAGCTGTCCCGCAACAAGGGCATCTGCACGTTGAAGAACGGTTCGAAGATCGAGAGCTTCTCCGTGGGCACCATGCGTGGCAATCGCGCCAAGATCGTGGTCATCGACGAGTCGCCGGAGGTCAAGGCCGACGACCTGGACGCGGTCATCGCGCCTGTGAAGAACACCAAGCGCGACATCTGCCATCAGCGCGGTATCGCCGATTACCCCAGCAAGACCGTATCGATCACGTCAGCTTGCCTGAAGAGCAACTATTTCTACGCCATGTTCATGCAGGCGCTGAGAGAGTTCTGCAAGGGTAATCCCTCCAACTTCGCCTGCGCGCTGGATTACCGCAGCGCCGCCCGCGTGGGGATCACCGACATGGAGTTCTTCCTGAAGGAGCAGAAGAAGATGCCCGAAGCGAAGTTCGCCATGGAGTACGGCAGCTTCTTCGTCGGCGCGGAAAGTGGAAGCGTGTTCCCCTACAACCTGACGGAGAGCTGCCGGACGCTGAAGCAGGTGGAGATCGCCCAGCCGGTCAAGAGCACATCCGACTATGTGATGGGCGTCGATCTGGCGACCTCCGGCGCGAGCAACGCGGACAACGCCGTGATCTGCGTGGTCAAGCTGGTGGAGATGGAGAGCGGAGGTTATCTGAAAAAGCTGGTCTACATGCGATCCTACCACGGCAAGCGGCTGGACACTCTTGCGGAGGAGGTCCGCAGAACCTATGTGCGCTTCCCCAACATCACCCGCATCGTGTTCGACCATCGCGGCCTGGGCGACGCCTTTCCCCAGTTCCTGTCGCAGCCCTGGATCGACCAGGCCACCGGCAAGGAGTATCCGCCCTGGACATTGGATGACGAGAGGACGATCATCCACAACGCGGTGCCGCTGCTGCGGAGCGTGAAGGCCAATCCGACGATCAACCAGCAGCTGGTCTCCTGCCTGCGCGTCGCATAGGAGCAGCACTCGCTGGAGCTGCCGGTCAGCTCCCGATTCGCGGAAACCGTGCAGGAGGACGATCCTGAAAACGCGGACGAGACGGCGAAAAAGAAGAAGCTGACCGTCGAGGAGAAAGCCATCTTTCTGGAAGGAGACGCGCTGCAGATCGAGATGGGCAACATCGTCATGCGGACAACCACGGGCAACATCGCGCTGTACGATGTGGCGCGTGCGAGCCAGCACAAGGATCGCTATTCCTCCCTGTCCATGGCGGTCCGATACATTGCCGAGCTGGAAGAAACGCGCAAGCGCCGGCTGATGCAGCCGAAGGAGGCCTGTATCGGTGTGGTGAGTAAGTTCTGATGGCGCACCTTTCAACAGGCATAATCGAACAAGGCTTGAAAAAACTGTTGCTTTTGGCCATTCTTCATTGACAAGAACGTGTGTTCGATATTATACTTGAGTCGTCACACAGATCACAAGGATTATCTGTTGATACCCCCGGCTGTACAGAAGACATACATCGTTGGTTTGGAGGTATTGGCATGGGCAGGGTTATTCTCCACTGCGACGCGAACAGCTTCTATGCCAGCTGCGAGCTGTGCTATAAGCCGTGGCTCAAGGATAAGCCAGTCGCGGTCGGCGGCGATCAGGAGGCGCGGCACGGCATCGTCCTTACGGCAAATCCCATTGCCAAGAAGAAATACGGCATCAAGACCGGGGAAGTGCTGTGGGAAGCCAGGCAGAAATGCCCGCAGCTCACGATCTTCCCCGCGGACTATCCACTCTACGTTCATTTCTCCAGGATGATGCGGGAAATCGAGGAGGAATACTCCGATCAGGTCGAGGCCTTCGGTTTGGACGAGAATTGGATTGATCTTTCCGCATGGAACCAGACGCTGGATCAGGGTGAAAAAATCGCGCAGGAGATCCGAACACGCATCAAGGACGAGCTGGGAATCACCGTGTCCATCGGCGTGGCGGACAACAAGATCATGGCGAAACTGGGTTCCGACATGAAGAAGCCCGACGCGGTCACCGTCCTGAGGCGAGAGAACTACCCAACGACAGCATGGCAGCTCCCTGCCAGCGACCTGCTCTACGTCGGACCCGCCACAAAGCGGAAGCTGAAGCTCATTGGTGTCAACACCATCGGCGACCTCGCCCTGTGCGACGCCCGCATACTCCATGAGACGCTCGGGAAGAATGGCCTGATGCTCAAGGTATTCGCCATGGGCAACGACCCTTCTCCCGTCAGGCGGATCAACGTGGAAACCGCCATCAAGAGCGTGGGCAACTCTGTGACAGCGCCGAGGGATATGGAGGACTTCGACGACGTGAAATGCGTCATCTATCTGTTGGCTGAAAGCGTCGCCGCACGGTTGCGGGAGCACGGACTCCGCGGCAGGTGCGTTTCCCTCTCTGTTCGCTCTACCGAGCTGGTATTCAACGGATGCCAGCGCACGCTGAAAAAAGCGACTTACCTGACTTCTGAGATCGCTGAAGCCGCCTATGACCTTTTTGTCACCCGATACCCGGATCGACTGCCTCTGCGTTCCATAGGAATCAGCGTGAGCCGCCTGTCACCGGACACCGATCCGGTTCAGATTTCGATGTTTGACGATGATGGCCGACGCTTCAGGATGGAGGAACTTGAACACTCGGTAGACGACCTGAGGCGCAGGTTTGGTCATCAGATCGTACAGCGGGGTATCGTGTACTACGACAGGAAATTCGCGGATGTGAATCCGAAGGAGGTCAACACCATCCATCCGATTTCCGCGTTTTCCGCGATAGGGAGATAACGAGACATGGCTGAAAGACACAGATCCATTGAAGGCGTGGTGCTGGAGCCCAACCAGCACAAGGTATTTGTCAAGGTCAGAGCGGATCACGAGCTGGATGGCATGATCCGTCCTCTGATGTTTCGCCCTGAAGATGGCGCTGCCGCAAAGATCGACCGGATTCTGGAGATCAAGCGCGCCGCAGCTACGAAAGCCGGTGGCCAGGGTATACGGTATACCTGTCGGGTTGGAAACAATCAGATCTACCTATTCCACGACAGGGACATATGGTTCATAGAGGTTTGAGACTACCCGCTGTGCAATGACGCAGCGGGTTCATCAATAAAACATCAGGAGGCATTGAAAATGGGATGGTTCCAGAGATAGCGCGGCGCGGTACAGCCGCGGGATGAGCCCCAAGAGCAGCCAAAGGTCGAGGTTGCCGTAGGCGCGAAGGACGACGGCAGGTCTACAATGACCTACAACGACAAGAACATCACCTTTACCGGCGACCTGGCCAGCTATGATTACGACAGCATCCTTCGGGACAAGCAGCGCAACATCAACAGCCTGTATGAGCTGAGCGACTACTTCGTGGACGCCGACCCCATCTTCCGGGGCATCGTCAAGGGCGTCTATACGCCGTTCGCCCTGGCGGACGACTGGCGGTAGATCGGCGCGAACGAACAGACCAAGCAGAAGTACGAGGAATACTACGACCGCATCGGCCTTAAGGATCGCATGCGGAGCATCTTCCTGCAATACTTCAAGTATGCCAACGTATTTATCTACCTGCTGGAGGACGGCAGCATCATCACGCTGCCGGTCCACCTGATCCGCATCGCCAACGTCATGATCGGCGGCGAACCGGTGCTGGAGTTCAACTGCAAGAGTGTCCGCGACGACATGCGGCAGCAGGGCACCAAAGCGCAGAAGAGCTTCCTTGAGGATGAGGATTTGAAGGTCAGATTGGAAGGCTTCCCACCCGAGGTCTCCGACGCCCTGAACAAAGGCGCGGACTGGGTACAGCTGAACCCAGAGAATACCTTCGTGCTTCAGGACGTGAAGGAGGACTGGGCGCGCTACGCCGTCCCAATGGTGGCGACCTGTCTGAGCGCGTTCCGCCGCAAGGCTCTCATCGCCCAGTATGAATCGGCGCTCCTGAACTTGGGGGCACATAGCTTCGTGCATGTGACCTACGGCGACGCCAAGTCCGACATCATGCCGGATATCACGGCCCTCAACGCGGTGAACGCCCTGTTCAGGCGGGCGATGACCGGCTCCGCGCTGGCAACGACCAATCACCTGTGCAAGGCGACCGTGATTCAGCCGGACACGAAGGAGATGTTCGACGACGACAAGTACCGTGATGTGAACGCCGAGATCCTTTCGGCGGGCGGCATCTCCGGCATCATCGTCAGCGGGCGCGCCGAGGACGGCAGCAACTTCGCCTCCGCGCAGGTTTCCATGCAGACGGCGGCGATCCGCATCAAGCAGGCACGGGACAACTTCTGCGAGTAGATGAACAAGATCAACCTGCGGCTCAACGGCGCCGGCAGGAACGGCGTCACCCACAGCAGGCCGGACAACGTGCCGCTGTTCACCTTCCCGCCTGTCGATTTGGCTGGGAGCCAGAAGTTCCAGGAGGTCTGCCGCCAGCTCTGGGAGAAGGGCGTCGTCTCCACCAAGACCATGCTCCAGACCCACGGCTACGACATGGAGCAGGAGGAGGAACGGAAGAAGTCCGATCCGCCGAGGCAGAACGAGGTCAAGGGACATATGCCGGAAGCATCCGACAGCGGACAGGCCAAGCGCGGCCGCCCGACCATGGATGATACGGAGCGTTCCTCTGATCCCGCAAAGGCCGCGACGGGTAAGCAGCCCAAGCCCAGCAATCCAGAGGGCAGCATGTAACGGAGGATGATACCAATGCAGAGAATCACTTTTCAGGCTTCGCAGGTGGAACTGAGCGAGGTTCAGTCCAACGACATTTACATGTCGGTGCTGATGCGCATGTTTTCCACCCGGCCCAACCGCAACGGCTACGCCGTCAGCGAAGCCTTCATCGACAACATCATTGCCAACGCGGCGAAGTACACCTGCCTGCCGTAGTGCGCGGATGCCAACCGGCTGCGCCTGGGCGTGGACAAAGGCCTGACCCATATGCTGGACCCCTTGAGCGGCGAGTTTGAGAGCGAGCAGATCGGCTCGTTCTTTTCTTTTGCCAAGGCTACTGACGAATTCGGCGTGAGCCTGATCGGCGAGGCGCGCATCCCCAAGCGGAATCAAGTGCTCTGCGAGACGCTGCTGAAGATGTACGAGCCCCGGGAACTGAACTTCTCCTTTGAGATCCTGGTGAACGCCATGGAGGAGCGCAACGGCGTATGGGTGATCGATGCCGCGGAGGGCAATGAACTGATCGGCATGGCCGTGGTCACCACCCCGGCCTATCCCGAAGCGACCGCATAGCAGTTGGTCGCGGAACGACAGAACAGAGAGGATGATACAGACATGGATGAATCCCAGAAGAAGATCGCAGAGCTCGAAGCCAAGCTGATGCTGGCCGAGCAGAAGAGCGAAAACGACGAGGAGATGCGCAAGAAGGACGAAGAGCTGGAGCAGGCCCAGGCCGACAAGGCGAAGGCTGAAGCCGATAAGACGAAGGCCGAAGCTGACCTGGCCGCTGCTCAGAATACCATCTCCGAGAAGGACACCACGATTGCGGAAAAGGACACCGCCATCGCCGAGCGCGACGCCGCCATCGTCGTGAAGGATGCCCGCATCGCGGAGCTGGAAGCCCAGGTTGCGGAACTGACTCCCTTCAAGTCGCAGGCCGAGGCGCTGGAGGCCGAAAAGGCTGCCGCGGAACTGACCGCGAAGCAGACGGAGCTTATGCACTTCGCCGAGGCGCAGGGCCTTGACCCCAAGGCAGAGGCTGTCGCGGCAGCCATCCAGAACGTGGACTATGCCGCGCTGATCGCGGAAGTCAACAAGAACGGCAAGCCGGGCGTGAAGCCGATGGTTGCCAGCTACGCCATGGGCGGCATCGCCGCCAAGGGCGAATACGACGATCTGCTTGAAAAGGCTTGATCAAAACACACATTACGAGGAGGAATGCTGAATGGCAGGTTATGTTACCAAGCTGGTTGGCCACGTCTATGACGGCGCCAATCTCTCCGGCGAGGCGCTGATCAACGGCGTGTTCGCCGAAATTACCGCGTCGGGCGTGAAGAAGGTCACCACCGCGAAGGACACGCTGCTGCGCGTCGAGGAAAAGACCGAACTGTGGGGTCTCCCCGCCGTCGTGCTGAACGTCACCGGCGTCGGCACCGATGAGGTCTACTTCATCGAAAACGAGTGGGAAGTGAACGAGAACGCGGAGTGGAACGAGGCGGATTACACGCTGCCCACCGGCAAGTACGTCCGCATGAAGCGCCTGGTTCCCGGCGAGCAGGTGATCATGTCCGTGGACGGTACCCTGTATGCGGCGCTGTCCGTGGGCGATACCGTTAAGCCCGCATCCGGCGGCACCGTCGCCAAGCAGAGCAACTGATGAAGGAGCGTGAAGAGATATGACCCCGATTGAGATTCGCAATGATTCCAAGCTGGTCAAGTTGATCGTGGCGCAGGCCAATGGCGAGCGCGTGGACAGCGACCAGGCGGAGAAGGCCGGAAAGCTGATCGCCGAGTAGGCCTCCGACCCCACCCCGCACAACAAGTACCTGATCGGCCAGCTCGTCGGCTTTACCGTCAATGAGATGGTGAAGCCCACCACCGACTGGCTGAACCACGTCGCCGATACCAAGCGCGTTGGCTACGGCGAGAAGGCCGCCTTCCGCGTGAAGATCGACGGCATTACCGCGTTCCTGCAGGCGAAGGCCGCGACCCCGGCGCGCAGCAAGATCGCGCACAAGCAGGTCACCCTGGATACTATCGCCGTGTCCGCCCGTCCGGTGATCAACCTGTACGAGCTGCGCACCGGCCGCGTCCAGATGGCCGACCTGATCCGCGACGCCTCGCTGGAAATGTCCGCGAAGGAGATCGAGTACATCCAGAGCGTGCTGCACGGCGCTTCCGACAACTGGGCCACGCCCTTCTACGGTACCGGCGC
>JAFWBZ010000012.1 GCA_017537105.1 Clostridia bacterium
ACAGGATTTCAGGGTCTGGGATTACTTTCCCAGCAGCAGGCCGGCGAGCCGCACGAGGAAGGCGGCGATCCAGGCCACGGCGCACTGCCAGAGCGCCACGCCCGCCGCCCAGCCGCGGCCGAGCTCCCGCTTCACGGAGGCGATGGCGGCCACGCAGGGGGTGTACAGCAGGCTGAACACCAGCATGCTGGCGGCGGCCAGCGGGGTCATGGCGGCGGTGACGCCGCCCTCGGAGGCGTAGAGCACCTCCATGACGGAGACCACGCCCTCCTTGGCCAGGAAGCCGGAGATGAGCGAGGTGGCGACGCGCCAGTCGCCCAGCCCCAGCGGGCGGAGCAGCGGCGTCAGCCAGCCGGAGACCAGCGCCAGGATGCTCAGGTGGGAGTCCTCGGTGAGGTCGAAGTGCAGGTCGAAGTGGGACAGGAACCACACGACGATGGTGGCGATCAGTATGACGGAGAAGGCGCGCTGCAGGAAGTCCCGGGCCTTTTCCCACAGCAGCTGGAACACGCTGCGGGGGCTGGGCAGGCGGTAGTTCGGCAGCTCCAGCACCAGCGGCACGGCCTCGCCCTTGAACAGCGTGCGCTTGTACAGCGCGGCGGCGGCGATGCCCAGCAGGATGCCCAGCAGGTACAGCCCGATCATGATGAGCCCGCCCCGGCGGGGGAAGAAGGCCTGCACGAAGAAGGCGTAGATGGGCAGCTTGGCGGTGCAGCTCATGAAGGGGGTGAGCAGGATCGTCATGCGGCGGTCGCGCTCGCTGGGCAGCGTGCGGGTGGACATCACGGCGGGCACCGTGCAGCCGAAGCCGATCAGCATGGGCACGATGCTGCGGCCCGACAGGCCGATCTTGCGCAGCAGCTTGTCCATGAAGAAGGCCACGCGGGCGATGTAGCCGCTGTCCTCCAGCATCGAGAGGAAGAAGAACATCACCACGATGATGGGCAGGAAGCTCAGCACGCTGCCCACGCCCTCGAAGATGCCGTCGATGATCAGGCTGTGGATGACCTCGTTGACGCCGGCGGAGGTCAGCGCCGCGTCCACCACGCCAGTCAGCGCTTCGACGCCCAGGGCCATCAGGTCCTGCAGCCACGCGCCGATGACGTTGAAGGTCAGGTAGAACACTAGGCCCATGATGGCGATGAACATGGGGATGGCGGTGTAGCGCCCGGTGAGCACGCGGTCGATCCGCTGGCTGCGCAGGTGCTCCCGGCTCTCCCGGGGGCGGGTGACGCACTGGCTGCACACGTTTTCGATGAACCGGAAGCGCATGTCCGCGATGGCGGCGGCGCGGTCCAGGCCGCGCTCGGTCTCCATCTGGGTCACGATGTGCTCGAGCATCTCCTGCTCGTTGGGGTCCAGGGCCAGCTGGTCCAGGATGAGCCGGTCGCCCTCGACGATCTTGCTGGCCGCGAAGCGCACGGGCAGCCCGGCGCGCTGGGCGTGGTCCTCGATCAGGTGGATCACCGCGTGCAGGCAGCGGTGCACCGCGCCGCCGTGGTCGTCCTTCAGGCAGAGGTCCTGGCGCAGCGGGGGCTCCTGGTAGCGGGCGATGTGCACGGCGTGGCGCTTCAGCTCGTCCACGCCCTCGTTCTTCGCCGCCGAGATGGGCACCACCGGCACGCCCAGCAGGGCCTCCATGCGATTGATGTCCACGGAGCCGCCGTTGCCCCGCAGCTCGTCCATCATGTTCAGCGCCACCACCGTGGGGATGCCCGTCTCCAGCAGCTGCATGGTCAGGTACAGGTTGCGCTCGATGTTGGTGGCGTCCACGATGTTGATGATGGCCTTCGGGCGGTCGACCAGCACGAAGTCGCGGCTCACCAGCTCCTCGCTGGAGTAGGGCGACATGGAGTAGATGCCCGGCAGGTCGGTGATGCGGGTGTTCGCCTCGCCGCGGATGGCGCCGTCCTTGCGGTCCACGGTGACACCGGGGAAGTTTCCGACGTGCTGGTTGGCGCCGGTCAGCTGGTTGAACAGCGTGGTTTTGCCGCTGTTCTGGTTCCCGACGAGCGCGAAGGTGAGCATGGTGCCTTCCGGGAGGGGATCGCCGCTGCCTTTGGGATGGAACTTGCCCTCTTCA
>JAFWBZ010000213.1 GCA_017537105.1 Clostridia bacterium
GCTGCTGCTGTACGCACCGACCTATCGCGAGGACTACGGCGCCATCCAGAAGGAAGCGCAGATGGATCTTGGTCGGGTGCTGAAGCTGCTGGAGCGCGACGGCGACCGCTGGCTCTGTCTGTACCGTGCGCACTACCTGTCTGCGGGCATCGACATGGACGCGGTGAAGGACCGTCTGATCGACATGACGCGCTACGAGGACATGTCGGAGCTGCTGCTCGTGTCGGATATGCTCCTGACGGATTACTCCTCCTGCGCCATGGATTACTGCCTGCTGGACCGCCCCGTGTTCATGTACATGGCGGACTACGACGAATACATGGCCTCCCGTCCGCTGTATTACGACCCGCACGACACGCCGCTGCTGATCGCCCACGATCAGCGGCAGCTGGAAGCACTGATCCTCGCGACCGACGCCGGGGCGGCGGCGCGCAACTGCGCGGACATTCGCGCCTGGTACGGCATGAACGAGACTGGACGCGCCACGGACGCCGTGTGCGATTACATCATCGACAAGCTGGAACGATAGAAAAACGACAAAACAACGCCGGAGGGCCGCGCAGAAAAAGCGCGGTCCTCCGCCATCCGTCATAATCCGCCGGTGAGAAGCATATATACTCGCACAGCGCTTTGGAAAGGATGGTTGCCCATGGACAAGATTCGCGTGATGCTGGCGGACGACAACCGCAGCATGCTGAAGCTGATGTCGGATTATCTGTCGAGAAAGGAGAACGTGGAGCTGGTGGCCGCGGTGTCGGACGGCCTCGAGATCCCCGGAGCCGTGCTGGAATCTGCGCCGGACGTGCTGGTGATGGACATCATCATGCCCCGGCAGGATGGCTTTATGACGCTGGAGAAGCTGGGGGAGGACGGCTTTCCGGTGAAGCCGAAGGTCATCGTGCTGACGGGACTGGCCCGGGACGACTTCATCGTGCGGGCCATTCAGCTCGGCGCGAGCTATTACATGGTCAAGCCCTTTGACTTGAACCTGCTGTACGCGCGCATCGTGGAGATCGCCCAGGCGCAGCCGCAGTCCCTCGCCGTCGAAGGGCAGGAGGAGGGTGTCCGGGAGAGCGTGGACGAACAGATCACGAACCTGTTTTTGACGCTGGGCATTCCCGCGCACATCAAGGGCTATCAGTATCTGCGCGAGGCGGTGCGCATGGTGCTGGAGGACCACGACGTCATCAATCGCATCACCAAGGAGCTCTATCCCGGCATCGCCCGCCGGTTTGACACCTCCGCCAGCAAGGTGGAGCGCGCCATGCGCCACGCCATCGAGGTGGCTTGGGCGAGGGGTAGGCTGGAGACTGTGAACCAGATGTACGGCTATAAGGTGTTCAAGCGGGAGGACAAGCCCACCAACGGCGAATTCATCGCGCTGGTTTCGGACAAGATCGCGGTGAAGAAGAGCGCGTAGCGGTGTGCTCCGATTCCGCCTTGAACCGCATTTTTCATTGACTTTGGCACCCCTGCGCATTATAATGGATACAGCAACCGACAGGGGGGAAGAGCATGAATATTGCGCTCATCATCGCCGGCGGCCGGGGAATGCGCATGGGGCAGGAGATCCCGAAGCAGTTTCTCACGGTATACGACAAGCCCGTCATCGCCTACACCATGGAGGCCTTTGAAAAGCATCCCGATATCGATGTCATCGCTGTGGTCTGCGTCGATGGCTGGGAATCCATTCTGGGCGCCTATGCGCGCCAATACCACATCACGAAGCTGAAGCACATCATCCCCGGCGGCGCAAACGGCCAGGGCTCCATCCGCAACGGCGTGTTCGAACTGGAAAAGCACTACGCCGCGGACGATTTGGTGCTCATCCACGATGCCATCCGTCCGATGGTCTCTCAGGACATTATTTCCGGCTGCATCGCCACGGCCCGGGAGCACGGCAGCGCTATCGTCACAGTGCCCTGCCAGGAGGCCATGCTCGAAACCGAAGACCAGCTGTCCACCCATTCCTCCTATCCGCGGGAGCACCTGAAGCGCACCCAGACGCCGCAGGGCTTTCCCATCGGCGTCATCTGTGATGCCCACCGGCGCGCGCTGGAGCGCGGCATCACCAACTCCGTCGCCAGCTGCACGCTGATGGTGGAATTGGGGGAGACCGTGTGGTTCTGTGCGGGCAGCGAAAAGAACATCAAGCTGACCACGCCGGACGACCTGGAGATCTTCAAGGCTCTTTTGCAGTTGCGGGGGAACTGACGATGGGCGAAGAATACCTCTCCTATCCGGAGATCCATCGCCGCTGCCTCGGTATCCTGGAGTATGTGGACCAGATCTGCCGGGAAGAGGGGATCACTTACTGGCTCTCCGGGGGGACGCTGCTGGGCGCGGTGCGGCACAAGGGATTCATCCCCTGGGACGACGATGTGGATCTGATGATGCCGCGCCCGGAATACGAGCGTTTTCTGCAGCTCGCCGACCGCTGTTCCAACGATCGGTTCAGGATCGTCCACGCCAGCCTCCGGGAGGATTATGCGACGCCGTGGATTCGCGTATGGGATCTCGGCACGCAAGTTGACCGGGCGTATTACAATCGCTGCGAAACGGAAAGGCTGTTTGTGGACATTTTCCCGGTGGACGCGCTGCCCGCCAATCCGCTGCTGAGCGAACTGTTCTTCAAGCGCGTGCTGCTGCGGGACATACTGCTGCAAAGCTCGCGCAGGTTGAAATTCTGGCCGACCGAACGGTTCAGGGCGTTGAAGCGACTGCTGATGGTGGCGGCATCGGTTCGTTCCCCCAATGCGCACGCGCGTGCGCTGGAGCGCTTTTGCGGTCGCAGGAATTACGAACGCGCCAGGTATCGCGGCGTCTGCGTGGTTACGAACTACGGCAAGCGGGAGCGCATGCCTTCCGGGGTCTTCGACAGCAGCGTGGACGTGGAGTTCTGCGGGAAGCGGTATCCCGCGCCGGAGGGATGGGATCGCTATCTTTCCGGCCTGTATGGGAATTACATGCAGCTTCCGCCGGTGGAGAAGCGACAGTCGAAGCACCGTTTCATGGTCCGCCTTCGGGACCCTGCGCCGGACAAATAGAAAAGGAGACAGGCTATGCACCCGCTGTATCTTGAAGACCTCATCGCCGTGTGTGACGGACTCGGCGACGTCGAAGGCCTGCGCGGCAAGCGCGTGCTGATCACCGGCATCACCGGCATGATCGGCAGCTGCATGGCCGACGCGCTGACCGTGCTGAACGAGCGTCGAGGACTCGGCCTGACGATCTTCGGCGTCAGCCGGAATCCCGATCGCAGCCGGGAGCGCTTTCCCGGCGTGCGCCTGATCGCCGCGGACCTGTCGGACCCGAAGGGCGACCTTCCCGCGGCGGACATCGTCGTCCACGCGGCATCCAACGCCCATCCGGCGGCCTTCTCCGCCGATCCCGTGGGCACCATGCTTGGCAATCTGCTGGGCACGCGCGCGCTGCTGGAGCAGCTGCGGATGGCCGGCGGCGGCCGGCTGCTGTTCGTGTCCACCGGCGAGATCTACGGGGAGAACCCCGCCGTCACCGACGGCTTCTCCGAGACGGACTTCGGCCGCATCGACCCGATAAATCCGCGCTCCTGCTATCCGGAGAGCAAGCGCGCCGCGGAGACGCTGTGCGCCAGCTATGTCCGCCAGTACGGCGTGGACGCGGTGGTGGCGCGACTCTGCTATATCTATGGGCCGACGCTCTCTGATGCCAATACCCGTGCGGACGCCCAGTTTCTGCGCAACGCGCTGAACGGCGAGGACATCGTGATGAAGAGCTTCGGCACGCAGGTGCGCTCCTACGCCTATGTCACCGACGCCATTGCCGGGCTGCTGACGATCCTGCTGCGCGGCACGCGGGGAGAGGCCTACAACGTCTCCAGCCGGCTGAGCACCGCATCCATACGCGAGTATGCGGAGACGCTGGCAAAGCTGGCCGGGGTGAAGGTGCGCTTCGACCTGCCCTCCGAGCAGGAGCGGCAGGGCTATTCCACGGTGACGCGCGCGGTACAGAAGGGCGACAAGCTGGAGGCGTTGGGATGGCAGCCCCGCGTGGCGCTGGAGGAAGGACTGCGCCGCACACTGTCCATCAAGCGCGAGGGACTGCGGTGAAAATGAGGGAGTATTTGGCGTGAACCGGTATGCGATTCGAAAGATACGGCCGCTGTATCGCGCGCTGATGGTCGCGCGGTGGATCGGCGGCCGCTGCTTTATGCGCCTGAGCCATGCGCTGTGCGGCGTTCGGCCGAAGCGCGTGTTCTTTTCCAGCTTCAGCGGGCGAAGCTACAGCGACAGCCCCGCGCGCATCTGCGA
>JAFWBZ010000214.1 GCA_017537105.1 Clostridia bacterium
GAAGAGGTTGCCGAAGAGGCCGCTGAGACCGCGGAAGAGGCTGTCGAGGCCGTCGAAGAAAAGGCCGAAGAAGTGACCGAAGCCGCCGCTGAGGCCGTCGAAGAGGCCAAGGAAGAGGCTGCGGAAGCCGCTGAAGAAGTGACCGAGACGGTCGAAGAGGCCGCTGAGGGAGCGACGGAAGCCGTGGAAGAGGTTGCCGAAGAGGCCGCTGAGACCGCGGAAGAGGCTGTCGAGGCCGTCGAAGAGAAGGCTGAAGAAGTGACCGAAGCCGCCGCCGAGGCCGTCGAAGAGGCCAAGGAAGAGGCTGCGGAAGCCGCCGAAGAAGTGACCGAGACGGTTGAAGAGGCCGCCGCGGAAGCGACGGAAGCCGTGGAAGAGGTTGCCGAGGAGGCCGCCGAGACCGCGGAAGAGGCTGCCGAGGCCGTCGAAGAGAAGGCCGAGGAAGTGACCGAAGCTGCCGCTGAGGCCGTCGCGCTGCCCGCAGAGCCCGCGTTCGCGCCCAACGCCGACTACGATGAGTACACCGTGGTGGTGTTCGCCGCCGGCGAGGATCAGGAAGATCTGATCTGCACGGTGAGCCGCAAGGCGGATGACAGCGAGTTCTGCCTGGAGTGCAGCCGCAATGGCGAAGACCAGATGGCCCGCGCCACCTGGGACGGCGAGAAGTACGAGGTTGTCGAGGACAAGACCGGCGCCATGACGGACGATATCCCCGCGATTCTGGACATCGCCGTGGAGCAGAGCATCTGGCTGCCCATCGAGAAGTAATCCAACGCACAGAGGAAGAGGAGAGGCGCTCCTGCGAGCCGCCTCTCCTCTTTTTTGTCGCGGGAATGGGTGCTATTTCCTCGCTGCCTCTGTCAAAAGTGCTTGGAGCCGCTCGTCAGGCTGCAGCAGCAGGATCGACGTCTTGCCGCCGTCGCCGTAGGCGATGGCCAGGGGCTCCAGGGGACACTCCGGTCTGACGGCCCGCCGCACGCGGGCTCCGGGGAACCGGGCGCGCAGCTTCTCAGGATCACCGCAGGCCCGTATGGTCGAGAGCCAGATCTCCTGCGCCAGGAGGCGCCGCTTGCCGTACACGCGGCTTACGCGGAGGCAGCTGCCGTCGCAGGTGTAGACAAAGCCCATCACGAAGCGGTGCATCATGAACCAGGCGAGGGCGGCGCCGGAGGCGAGAAACAGCAGCGAGGAAGCGCCGCCAAGCCAGCGGCTCAGCCACTCAAACAGCCGCGACAGGAGAATCACCAGCAGCGCGAGCGCCGCGATCAGCGCCACGCCGCGCCAGCCCTTCAGGGACGGGCCGTCCACGCGCTGCTCGATCACGGCGATCCCTCCTCCGCGGTGTCCCGGGTCAGGTCATCGAGGAGGAATTCCACGGCCTTTCGGGCGGTCTCCGGGTTGTCGCTGGTCTCGGAGAGGACCAGAAAGGCGCCGCGGTTGTTGAACGCGCCGAGCTCGGAGAGGGCGTCGACGCTGTCCAGCCGAAGGCCTGCGATGTAGGTGCGGCGCGCACCGGTCTCCTCATCCTCTTCGGTCACGGTGTAGGGTTCAAGCCCGTATTCGGACAGCCATCCCGCCTCGAGGAAGCTGTCCAGCGGCATGGCGCCGCCCGCATTGACCAGCGCGTCCATGGCCGCGGCGCTGGCCATAAATACGTCTCCCTCGTGGACGCTCAGGCGAGTCATCAGCAGGATGTTGCTGGTATAGTCGTCCTCCGAATCGGCGAACTGCAAGCCCTGGAATTCGACCCTGCGCAGCGTGTCGTCGAAGGCCTGGGTGCGCTCGAGCACGTCGTCCGCGATGGGGGACAGGGCATCGGCGTCAAAGTAGCTGGACGCCAGGTAGATCACCACGGTCTGATCGGTGGGAATGCGCGGGGTGGTGGCGGTCCACAGCAGGCTGGAGAGCACCAGCATGACGGCGATTCCGGCGATGTAGATGGCGATGTTTTTGCGGAAGTGTTCCCTCAGGTTTGCGAGGGTCAGGCGATTGTCCGGCATGGCGGTGCCTCCCTATCATAGTGTTATCATTATAGAACACAATTCGCTCCCGCGCAAGGGGCTTCCGCGGGGCGCGCGGGCGAAGAATGCGCCGTTTTTGCCCGTGCGGCTTGACAGCGGGGCGGCGAGCGTCTATTATAGAATCAGGATTTGCGATGGACAGGAGAGATGCACGATGAGGGAACAGCCCCAGCTGGCGACAATGATCAAGGGGCAGGTATTTGACGGCTTTCTGCTGGTGCGGCAGGCGACGCAGCGCACGAGCTCCAACGGCGGCAAGTACCTGGACATGACGCTGTGCGACATCTCCGGTGAGGTCAACGCGAAGATGTGGGACGGCCTGATGGCGCCCCCGCCCGCGGCCCAGGTGATCCGGCTGCGGGGCATGATGCTGGAGTACAACGGGCGGCCGCAGCTGCGCGTGGACAAGATGCGCGTTTCCGTGGAGGCGGACGACGTGGACATGTCCGTGCTGGCTCCCTGCGCGCCCGAGCCCGCCAGTGACATGCTGGATTTCATTCTCAACCGGGTGGACGCCTTCGCCGACCACGAACTGAAGTCGCTGGTGTTGATGCGGCTGGAGGAGTGCGGCGACAAGCTGAGTTACTATCCGGCGGCGTCGAAGCTGCACCACGCGGAGCGCGCGGGGCTGCTGCATCACACCTCCACCATGCTTCGCGGCGCGGCGGCCATCTGCGAGATCTATCCCACGCTGGACGCGGACCTGCTGGCGGCGGGCGTGATCCTGCACGACCTGTGCAAGATCACCGAGATGGAGGCCGACGAGATCGGCGTGGTATCGGATTATACCGCCCAGGGCATGCTGATCGGCCACCTGGTGCAGGGCGTGGCGGAGCTGGACCGCTGCGGCCGGGCGCTGAAGGTGCGGCCGGAGCTTTTGATGATGCTGGAGCACATGGTGCTTTCCCACCACGACCTGCCCGAATACGGCAGCCCCAAGCCGCCCATGTTCCCCGAGGCTGAGGTGCTGCACGTGCTGGACCTGCTGGACGCCCGCATGTTCGAGATGAACCGCGAGCTGAAGACCGCGCTGCCCGGCGGATTCACCGAGCGCATCTGGTCGCTGGACCGGAAGCTGTACCGGCGCAAGGAGCCGCCGGTGGGCAGGGATAGGGAACAGGGCTGACGGATACGGCCGCGCAGCGGGAAAAGGAAGGGTGGGAGATGAACCCTGATGCCCCTTCTTCCCGCGCTGAAATGGCATGGGACGGCTTTGCCGTCCCATTTGTCAGAGGAAAGGTGCCATGGGAAGCAGTCCCATGGCACTTTCCGCGTATCTCGCGCGTTCAAAAGAACTCCTTGCCCCGGACGGATGCGAGCTTCGCTTCGAGCAGCGCCATGTCTGCGGCCGGCGAATCCAGACATTCGTCAATGTGTTCGACGGCGAAGCGGAAGCACTCAAAGTTTCCCGGCGGGACCAGCGTATCGACGCCCAATGCCAGGGCATATCGCATCGCAGCCATGCCGAAGGCCTCGTCCGCCACATCGATGGGCTTGCACCAGGACTTGGGAAAGGCGGAAGCGGCGCGCTCGGCGGCGCTTTCCCAGCGGCGTTCGATGAACGCCTTCATGCACAGCACACCCATGTTTCGGGCCTTCGCGGCCTTCAGCAGTCGCGCGCCCATGCCGTGTGCCATATGCATGAACCAGTTAAAGGGGAAGAGCACCGTGTCGAAGTCGTACAGATCGATCATTTTGAGGGCGGCGTCCTCGTCATGGGCGGTGAAGCCGATGTGCGCGGCGATGCCCTTCTCCCGAGCGTCCCGCATCAGTTCCATGACGCCGCCGGGGGAGAAGGCCGCCTTCACATCCTCCATGGAGGCGATGGCGTGGAGCTGATAGACGTCGAAGTGATCGGTGTGAAGCTGTGCGAGGGATTCCTTCAGCTCCTGCTCCGCGCCGGTGCGATCCCGCAGCACGGTCTTGCAGGCGAGGTGTACCTGCGGGCGATAGGGGCGCAGCGAATTGCCCAGCTGTAGCTGAGCGTTTCCGTAACTGGGCGCTACATCGAAGTAATTGACGCCGCGCTCGATGGCGTAGGCAACAAAGCGGTCGGACGACGCCTGATCCAGCGCCGGATAGTGGGATCCGTCGTAGATGCCGGCGGAGACAATGCCGCCGTAGGCAACGGCGGAGATGTCGATGCCGGTGCGGCCCAGAGATCTGTATTGCATAGTCGGCTCCTTTCCCGTTTTACATCTATTTGGTCTCGCGTCGCGGGATACCTCTGAGGCGTCCGCATAAGTCACTTGCAGACATCCACCCAGCCCTGGCAGTTCTCCGCCACCTGCTCTAGCTCCTCGCAGGTCAGCTCAATGGCGCTGTTGGAGCTTCCGCAGGCGGGGAACACGGTGTCGAAGCGACGCAGGGAGGTGTCCAGAAAGGTGCGCACGCCAGGCTCGACGCCGAAGGGACACACGCCGCCGACGCCGTGGCCGATCAGTGCTTCCACCTCGTCATGTCCCAGCATCTTTGCCTTGGTGTGGAACTGCGCCTTGAACTTCGGGTTGTCGATCTTCCGGTCGCCCGAAGTGACCACCAGAACGGGGCCCTCCGGGGTCATGAAGGAAAGGGACTTGGCGATGCGGGCCGGGATGACGCCCGCCGCCTGGGCCGCCAGCTCCACCGTGGCGCTGGAGGTGTCAAATTCCAGAATTCTCTCTGCCATATCGAAGGATTTGAGGTGGTTGCGCGCACGCTCGATGGTCATGAAAAATCCCCTCTCTTTTTATATGGTGCCAGATTACCACGAACTTGTAAAGTTCGCAAGGAGAATCCAACACAATGTCTCTTGACACGGTTTTTTCGCGCTGGTATACTCTTTTTTGCAAATGATACCATTTCGACCGCTATGGGGAGGCAATCGCCATGAGAGTACTGGTTACCGGCGGCGCCGGATACATCGGGAGCCACACCTGCGTGGAGCTGTTGAACGCGGGGCATGAGATCGTGGTGGTGGACAACTTCGTCAACTCCAAGCCGGAAGCGCTGGATGCCATCCGGAAGATCACCGGGAAGGACTTCACCTTTGTGGAGGCGGACCTGCGGGACCGGGACGCCATGATGCGGGTATTCGACCAGCACGCGGTGGACGCGGTGATCCACTTTGCCGGGCTGAAGGCGGTGGGCGAGTCGGTGGAGAAGCCGCTGGAGTACTACGACAACAACCTCTATGGCTTCATTGTGCTGGCCGAGGCCATGCGCGCCCACGGCGTGAAGACCATCGTGTTCTCCTCCTCCGCCACCGTGTATGGCATGAACAATCCCGTGCCGTTCCGGGAGGACATGCCCACCAGCGCCACGAATCCCTACGGCTACACCAAGGTGATGATCGAGCA
>JAFWBZ010000215.1 GCA_017537105.1 Clostridia bacterium
CAGGTTTGTGCCAAAGTGTTTGATTCCACCAAACGCTAATCCTCTGAAAAAAACTCTTCTGCTGCGTGGATAGTCTTTTAACCTCTACCTCTAATTGCGAAAAATAGACATTAGAACCAACGCTGCCTAAACCAAGTAATGAGGCACCAGATATTATAATCCATTTTGTTTTCTTACGCATTTTTAGATAGGCTTGTCTCTTATGATCCTGAGCCTTTCGTGAACGTTCTTCTATCTTCCAGCGTTTATCAATTAATTGTATCAAGTATTTGCTGTCCTGGTCGCCTGTAACAAACATGGGAGAAGATTCATGCCTTTTCTCTTTGGACAGATTACTACGGTTCGCCGCTACCAACATGAGGTTGGACATAATGATATACACGGAATCCATGGTTACACTATCATGCTTCATTTTTTCATCGAGCATTGACATTGTCTTCTGATAGTACTGGTATACCTCTCCGTCCTGTTTTCTCGTGCATAAGAATGTTTCATTGGTACAGAATTTTCGTAGCAGAAGTAATAGCTCATATTCAGGTCGCTGCGCCGAATCCAAAAAAACATACCCAGAGGGTAAAGAATCAATAACCCCTTGACAAAAAGTGCTTTCCATATGTCAACCTTCCACTGCCACAATACTATTAGTATTATATCATAAATCCATGACGTTCGCAATAATTTGCAAATCCTTCAGCTCCTTTTGTCCACTTGCACAGTTTTTTGTCCTTCACGTTTTCTTGTGGGGTTAGAGCACTTCATCCGGCCCTACGGGCCACCTTCTCCTCAAGGGGAAGGCAAACTGGTGAAAGGGTTTTTCCCTCCCACAGGGAAAGTTGGCTGCAGGGTAACTTCCCCTCTGACAAAGTTGCCTTGGCATATTGCCAAACTTCCGACGGCTCAAATCGACGACTTGAGGCACGGCACCGTGTGCAGACTGATGAAGGGATAATCCCTCAACTTTTCGTGAAAAGCCAGTTTTTGCCCGTTTCCGTCGCTTTCCCGGCGACAAAGCGGCTGGCATAGCCTTGCTAACGCCGCCTTCCCGGGACGCCTGCAGCCCCTTCGAGGCGGATGTACCGCCTGCCCGGGGAGTGTTACGGCGATATTACAGATATTCCATTTTCATCATTTTGTGGATTTTGGACGGATCGGCTGGTATAATGATCCAGGAAAATCCAACCGGCAAAGGAGGACCTGAGATGAACGGAAACGATACCGTCACACAATGGGAGGACCGGTTCGACGAGGAGAACCGGGAGATTGCCAACATGGACGATTTTGATTTCTTGACGATGCTGCTGGAGAGCAGGATCATTCAGGCCTCCTGAAGCGCGCATTCGCCGAAGGCCCCACGGCTCTCAGAAAATGGCGCATCATCCGTATACGGAAACGCGGCACCCCCTTCACCATGCGAAGGGGGTGCCGCGCTGTGTCTGCGCCGTGGGCGCGTTTCTTCCTCACTCGCCGATCACGGTGACCTGCACGGTGCGCCGGCGGGCGCGGGTGGTGTCGAAGTCGATAAAATAGATGAAGCCGAAGTCGCCGAGGTCCATCTGACCGTCGATCAGCGCGATGTTTTCGCTGCGTCCGATCAGCGCGGAGCGCAGGTGCGCGTCCGTGTTATGGCAGCCCCGGGCATCCTCGTCGTGCTCCTCGGCGAACTTCAGCGCCTTGGGGCCCGGATGCAGATACATGCCCTCCTTGCGCTGGAGGGGCAGGAAGCTCTCAAAGCACTCGACAAAGTCCTGCTGCAGGGTCTCCAGGCCGGTCATGGACATGTCGAAGGCCGCCTCCTGGGTGATCACCGCGCAGGTCGTGTGGTGGGAATACACGGACACAATGCCGTTTTTGATGCCGGAGCGGGCCACGATCTCCCGCGCCTGGGCCGTCACATTGTGAAAGGTCTGGATCCTATCGTTGGACTGGACCTGAATTGCCTCCCGGTAAACCATGACTACGCCTCCTTCGCCATCTTCGCCAGGTCATCCTTGGCCTTGCGCACGTACTTCACCATCTCATCCAGCAGCGCCAGGGGATCCGGCGCGCGCAGCAGCCCGCTGGCCGCGCCGGCGGCTTCCGAGCCCGCCATGATGAAATCGTAGATCTGCTGGGCGGTGGTGATGCCCGCCGCCTGCTCCACCATGATGTCCGGATTGACGGCCTTGACCTCCCGGATCACGTCCCGCACATAGCGCATGTCGCTGGCCTGCCCGGAGCCGATCAGCTCGGTGGGTTCCGGATTGAGGATGTCCGGCTTGAGCAGCGCGATCTTCTTCGCGTCCTCCACCGTGTCGCAGCATACGAAGGAGAGCAGGTCGCACTCGTTGGCGCGCTCGATGGAAGCGGCGATGTCCTCCATCGTCACCGGCCGGTTGCGGCCGTTGATCATCGGATGCTCGCAGTGGTTGATCACCACGCCGTCTGCGCCGGCCTCCTTCAGCGCCTCCGGCAGCACGCAGCCCATGCCCCGTCCCGGCTTCAGCGTGTCCATATAGGGCGCGATGATCACCAGGTGCGGGCAGGCCTCGCGGATGCGCCGGATGTCCACGTACGGCGCGATGAACAGCACGTCCACGTCGTATTTCACCGACGCCTCGTCGGAAGCCTTCGCCAGCTCCAGCACCGGATCGCCATAGATATAACACTTGACGCCCGTTTCAAAATACGGGGCCCTGACTTTTCTCTTCATGGTCTCTCCCTTTCCTTCGTTATTCTTCCCCCATCATGTCGATGGACAGTACGCCCTGGCATCCCTCTTTCAGAAGCGCCCGGTAGACCCGGGTCGCGATGCAGAGATCCGGGCTGCCCATGCCGACCAGCTCGCAGAGGATGCGGTCCTCCGGGTTCGTGCGGCCGGGATGCCTGCCGCAGACGACCGCCGGCAGCTCCGCCTCGATGCTGTCCCGGGTGACGATGCCGCGATCCGCCATCTCCTTGAAGTTGCCCCGATGGAGCCCCTGGGCGGCGTGGTCGATGAACAGCTTGTCAAATCTCAGCGCCACGTCGTCCGCAGTTTCGGTGAAGGAGCCCATCGTCAGCACCAGGCAGCCCGGCTTGCACCAGGCCTCCTCCACCAGCGGCGCGTTCGCCGTGGTGATGGTGATGATGACGTCTGCGCCCTCGCAGCCCTCGCGGTTCGTTGCGCACTGTACGATCTCGAAATCCGCTTCCGGGAAGCGCGCGGCGAACCGCGCCCGAGCCTCCGGGCGGATGTCGCACACCCGCAGCTGCCGGATATGGTGCAGCCTTGCGATGCAGGACACGCAGTAATACGCCTGCTGGCCCGCGCCGATCACGGTGAGCACGTCCGTCCTCGCCGCCAGGTACTTCATGGCGATGGCGGGCTGTGCGCCTGTGCGCGCGTCGGAAATCCAGTCGCCGCACATCAGCGCCCGCAGCCTTCCGTTGTGCGGATCCAGCAGCATCAGGTTGGACCGGATGAACGGCAGGCCGTGCTTCGGGTTTTCCAGATAGCCGCCGACCACCTTGATCCCCGCCATATCCAGCGGATGGATGTAGCTGGGCATGGAGTTGAACCAGTTCGGAATGCCCTTTTCCGACATGTCCGTGGTGATCTTCGGCGGCATGACGACCTCACCCTCGCCGTGCCAGCGCCACGTGTCTTCGACGCACTCGATGGCTTCCTCCAGCGTCACATGCGCCTGAACCTGCGCGTTGGTGATGACCAGGCTCCTGTCCATGGATTCTTCGCCTCCGGATATAATACTGTCTCTGAATGGTACACTGCCGGGACCGCGCTTACAAATCCGCGCCGCAGAGATTGACGTGCACCCTGGCCGACTGCAGCGCCGACCGCAGCTCCCGCGACGGCTCCGCATTGGTCACCAGTGCGCTGACCCGGTTCAACGGCGCATAGGAGACCATCGCGCTGCGGCCGAGCTTGCTGGCGTCGCAGAGCACGTACACCGCATCCGCGCGCTCCATGACGCAGGTGTTCAGGCTGGAGATGTTGACGTTTTTCGAGCTGAAGCCATCGCTGCTGGTCACGCCGTCACAGCCCAGAAAGCACTTGTTGAAGTGGAACGGGGTGATGAACCGCTCCGTGAGCGGCCCGGAGAAGTCCCGGCGCGCGCTGTCGTATTCCCCGCCGACCAATATGATGCGGCAGCTGGGCGACGGCGTCAGCGCCTGCACGTTGGCGATGGAATTTGTGACCACGTTCAGCGCGCTGAATTCCCCGGCGGCTATCCGCTGGGACAGGGAGAGCGTCATCTGGAACACCGTGGTGCCGCAATCCAGGTAGATGGTATCGCCGTCCTCCACGAACATCGCCGCCATGCGGCCGATGCTCTGCTTTTCCCTGCTGTACACCTGGGCGCTGGCCTCGAAGGAGTACATCGTCCTGTCCGGCACGGAGCGCAGCATGCCGTGGCTGCGCAGCGCGAGTCCGTCCTGCTCCATGCTGGCGAACAGCCGGCGCACGGTGGCCTCCGAAACCCCCAGCATCTCCAAAGCCTCGGAGACGCTCACCTGTCCCGTGCGCCGAAGGTAGTTCAGCAGATAGTGGGTCCGCTCATTCTTTCGAATCAAAGATCATCCCCCGCTTCGCCGCAAACTGCCCGTCCTTACCTGCGCCAAAGCTACTGAATGGTCACGACCTCGAAGCCCATCATGCGCCCGAAGGCCTGGATTTCCGCCAGGTCCACATCGTAGACCAGCGCGGAGTGATGCGTGCCGCCCGCCATGGAGAATTCCTTCAGGAACTCCTTCACCGGCTTCGGCGGCTTCAGCCAGCCCTGGATGGCGTTCCGGTAGGCGCCGAACTCCAGGCCCGCGTCCAGCATCTCCACGGGCGCGACGGTCATCGTAAAGCCCTCGCCCATCGGCGCGACGTTGCAGAACACGGCCTTGCCCGCGCGCATGCAGCCGTAGGCCGAGGCGGTCTCCCCGCAGCTGTTGTAGTTGAAGGGCAGCGTGCGCAGGACCGGGCGCCACTTGGCCAGGTTCAGGTTCGTCTCGCCCATGTGGTTGAGCAGGATCACGTCCTCCTTCCAGTCCGGGCAGAACATCTCGGTAAACGTGGTGTTGGGGTACACCGCCCGCAGTGCGCCCACCAGGCCGGCGGTCAGCACGTCGCCCTCGCCCGCATAGCCCATGCCGCGCATCAGCATCTTGGAGCACTCGGCAAAGGGCATCTTGGGAAGGCCGCACTGGTCCAGCGACAGGAAGTTCACCGTGCAGGCGGTCAGCTTCTCGTCCTCCGCCCACTTGCGGACGGCCAGGCCGGACCTGACCGCGGCGCGATAGGTCTCGGGATTCGTGATTTCGCTGGTGAAGTGAGCGTCGTCCCAGGCGACCTCGGCCTCGACCTCCTCGTCCGTGACCGCCGCCACGTACTTCTTCACCGCATCGTTGTCCATGTAGACCACATCCGCGCCGATGCGGGCCTTGTAGTCCTCGGGGCGAATGAAGAAGTCTCCCATGCCATGGAAGGAGCCGCCGACGGAGCCCACGCGGGCCGTCTCATAGTTCTTCTTCACCTTCGCCGCGCGGCACATGCCGGCGACCTCGGCGATGACCTCGCTGTGCAGCGCATGGCCGGCGCAGATCTCATAGTGGCGGCCGCGCTGGCGCAGCAGGTTGCACATGTCCTGCACGCCGTGAATGCCGTGGTTGTTGGAGATGCCGCTGTAATAGCCCGCCTTGGACAGCAGCTCGTAGTCCGGCGTGGTGTCCAGCACGATCAGCGGGGCCTTGATGGAGAGCAGCGCGTCGATGGACTCCAGCGACGGCGAATAGGCCAGGTGCTGGGTGACGACCGCGTCCACGTCCTCGTCGTTGAACAGCTTCGCCGCCGCCTCGAACTCCGGCTTGATGCGGCACACATCCGCCGCCACGACCTCCAGGCCCTCGCTCTCGAGCATGGAGATCAGCGTCTTCATGTGGGCGACCATCGGATCGCGGTAGTGCGGGTTGGAATCGTCGTACAGCTTGATGTACAGGGGCAGATATCCGATTTTAATCCTGCTCATGGCTCAATCCTCCCAATGATTTCGGATGTGCTTCGCTCATTCCCCGTAGATGTCCCGGCGCGCGCCGTCGATCAGCTCCTTGGCGTTCAGGTAGAAGCAGCGCTCCACATCCGCCTTGGTGAAGCCGACGTTCTTGCAGGCGCGCTTGAAGGCCAGGATTTCTTCATACATGAAGAAGGTCAGCCGCTCGCCCTCCTCCTTCGAGACCTCGCGCATGTGGGGATCGCCGCTGATGTCGCCGTAGAGTCCCGGAGGCACCAGGTTGATGTAGGTGTTGTTCTCCTCGATGCGGCGCATGCGCATGCGCAGGATCGGCATGTCGCTGCCGAACATCGCGCGGGTGGGACCGACGGCCTCCAGCAGCTTGGTCATGGCGTATTCGCAGGTGTTCGCGCAGAAGTCAAACATCAGATCCTTCGCCGGGGCCAGCACCTCAAAGGCGTTGCCCACGTCGTTGACCGCGTAGGCCCGGCCGATGTGGGCGATGATCAGGCGCACCCGGGGGAAGCGCTCCTTGATCTCGAGCATCTGCGCCAGGTTCACCGGATCCTTCAGGCGGCCGTGGCGCGGGATGTGCAGCATCACGATGGCGCCCATCTCATCCATCTTCTTCAGCTGATCGCGGGTGAAGAAGTCGAAGATGCGAATCTCCGCCTCCGGGATGTAGGCCGGGGACAGCGCCAGATAGGACTTCAGGCCCAGGAAGCCGCCCTCGCGGATCTTCTGCTCCAGCTCCTCGCCGGACTCCGAGGGATGGGAATAGTACAGCGCCGGCACGCCGGTGCGCGCGTGCACCTCCTTGACGTACTCGTTCAGCCCCTTCAGATACGGCGGCTTGCCGCTGGTGAACACCAGGGGCGTGACCTCCTTGTCGGGGAACATCAGCCGGTAGGTCTCCATCAGGTCCTCGATGCTGTTGTCCCTGGCGACCAGGTCTGGCCAGGTCACGGTGCGGCGCACCTCGCCCGGGATGACCTTCTTCGGGCGCAGGCTTTCCAGCCAGATGTGGGTGTGAATATCGATCATTTTTTCCGGCAGAAAGTCCCGAAGCTCTTCCTCATATACCTTTTTGTCGTAATCCGTAACCGTAAACAGGGCCATACTTCTTCCTCCTTACCCCTTGACCGCACCGGCGACCAGGCCTTTAATAAAATACTTTTGCAGGAACAGGAACATGATGACGATGGGCAGCGAAGCCATGATGATGCCCGCGAAGGCGTAGCCGTACTCGGACACGTACTGGCCGAAGAACTGATAGACGGCGACCATCAGCGTGGGCTGCCTGGCGCTGTTGAGCAGCGAATTGGAGACCAGGTAGTCGTTCCAGATGCCGATGCCCGCGCGGATGCAGCAGGTGGCCGTGACGGGCTTAAGCAGCGGCAGGAAGATCCGCAGGTAGATGCCGAAGGTCGAACAGCCGTCGATGTACGCCGCGTCCTCCATCTCCTTGGGCAGCGATTGCATGAACCCTGTAAACAGGAATATGGAAAACGGCAGATTCCACGCCGCCTGAATCAGCACGTTGCCCCACAGCGAGCCATACAGGCCGATGCGGTGGATCAGCACCACGATGGGAATCAGCGCGCCGATGAAGGGCACGACCATCAGCGCGATCACCACGGTGTAGAACACCCGGAACACCTTGTGGTGGATGCGCGCGATGGCAAATCCCGCAAGGGATCCGCAGATGATGACGATCAAAAGCGCGATGACGGTGATGAACCCGGTGTTGCCCAGCGCCTTGAACAGGTTCATCTTCTTAAAGGCATAGGTGAAATTGTCAAAGGACATCCTGCTGAAATCCAGCGTCAGCGGATGCTTGACGATGTCCGTGCGCTTCTTGAAGGCGCCGATCACAAAGTAGTAGATCGGTATCCAGAGCACAACCGTCGCCAGCGCGAGGGCAAACCAACTGACGATGCGTTTCCACGTCTTTTCCATCAGTAGATATCCTCCCTCCGCCGCAGGACGACAAGCTGAATCAGCGAAATCGCTGTTATAACCAGAATCAGTATCACGGACAGCGCGGAGCCCAGGCCAAACTTCGAGGATTCAAAGCCGAAGAAGTGGATGCGCTGGGTGAGCAGTCGCGTGGAATAGCCGGGCAGGCCCTTGGAGATGATCCACGGCAGCTCGTACATCTTGAACGCGGCGATGCTCGTGGTCAGCACGTTGATGGTGATGGAGGGCGCCATCATGGGCAGGATGATGTGCGTGCGCACCTGTCCATGGCCCGCGCCGTCGATGGCCGCGGCCTCGAGCAGCTCGGTGGGAATGCTCTGCAGGCCCGCAAGGAAGATGACGATGCACAGGCCCATCTGCGACCACACCGAGGCGATGATCACGGCAAAGTTGGTCAATCCGTAGGTTTCCAGCCAGTTGACCGGCGTCGCGCCCAGGGACTTCAGAACGCTGTTGATGACGCCGTTGTTGTAGGTATACATGATGCGCCAGAGAATGCCCACCACGGAACCCGAAAGGATGCACGGGAAAAACCACATCGCCCGGAAGACGTTGCGGCTGATGTAGTCCAGGCGCTTGCTGTCCAGCGCCATGGCGACGATGAAGGAGAGCACGACGATCAGTATCGTCGAACCGAACGCGAACAACATCGTCGCCCACACCATCTGCCAGAATCCTTCTGTCGTCGGCAGCGTCTTGAAATTCTCCAGGCCGACATAGGTCATGGCGCTGCCCACGGAGCTCTTCTCGTTGAAGCTGTAGACGACGACGCTGATCAGCGGAATGACGATGAACACGATGCACAGCAGTGCGGCAGGGATCAAAAAGACGAGGCCCGTACGCACGCGGGACCGTTCCAGTCCCGAGAGCGATTTGCGCGCAGCGACACTTTTTGCCATCTTTGCCTCACCTCACATTTCAATATTGGCGGGGAGTCGCCCGAAGGCAACTCCCCAAAGTCGGTTCACTATCCTCGATTATTCGCCGCGGTTGTACTGCTTGAGCAGCTCGGTCATCTCCGCGACAGCGGTGGCGGCGTCCTTATTGCCGCCGTAGACGTCCTTCAGCGCGGTGCAGGCGGCATCCTTGAACTCGGCGGTCCAGAGGTTGAAGCCCATGCTCACGAACGGGGCGGCGCCCATGGCGGGCACGATCTCGGCGATGGCGGCGGGCAGGACGATCTGGTCCTCGGTCATGGTGCTCAGCACCGGCACGGTGCCGCGGGCATTCTGGATCATCTTGAAGTTCTCGGGCTGGAAGATCCAGTTGAAGAAGATCTCGCGGGCCTCGACCACGGCCGGATCGTCCGGGGCGTTGGACAGGCCGAAGGCGGTCTCGGGGGAGACGGAGATCCAAACCGGGGCACCCGCAGCGTTGAACGGAGCCAGCACGGCCTTGACGTACTTGGCGTCGCCGGTGCACTCCTCGATGCCGCTGCAGATGTTGTTGGAGGTCCAGTTGCCGGCCACGCACATGGCGGCGGCGCCGTCGGTCATCGCCGCGGTGACGTCGTCCTCGGTCATGGAGCCGGTGCCGGTCAGCATGTAGGGCGCGACCTGCGCCAGATGCTCGGCGATCTCCGGGTAGGCGGTGAAGTCGAAGGTACCCGCCTTGAACTGCTCCTCATAGACGCCCAGGCCCAGCTGGTCGCCCACGATGTTGGCGATGATCAGCTCATACAGCATCCAGCAGGTGGTGGTCTTGTCGCCGGCCAGGGTCAGCGGCGCGACACCGGTCTTCTCCTGCACGTCCGCGCAGCACTGGATGAACTCGTCCCAGTTGGTCGGAGCCTCGGTCCAGCCGGCCTCCTCCAGGATCTGCATGTTCAGATACAGCACGGAGAACGCGGCGCCCTGGGTCAGGCCGAACAGCTTGCCGTTGTGGGTGAACGCCTCGCGATAGGCCTCGGGGATGTCCTTGGAGACCTCCAGGGTGTTCAGGTCCACCAGCAGGCCATTGTCGATGGCATCGTAGTAGGTCTGCACGTTGTCCACCTGCCAGAGGTCCGGGGTGTCTTCCGCGGCGATCTTGGCGGTGATGAAGTCCTGGTTGGCTTCGCCGAGGCCGACGGCATCGACGGTGATCCAGGGATACTCCTCTTCGAACTTGGGCTTGATCTGCTCGTCCCAGGCATCGGAGAAGTCGGTCTGGACGATCCACGCTTCGATCGTCACGGGGGTGTGTTCTTCTGCCAGCGCCGCCATGGGCATCAGCATCGTCAGTACGAGCAGAAGAGCGAGTATGGTCTTTTTCATGGATATTCCCTCCTTCTATTTTCTTTGTCTCATCGACAAAAGGTTCAGGATTTGGGGTAGAGCCCCGCCAGCGCCTGCGCGCCGCGCTTGAAGTCCTCCAGGACCTCCTCATAGCGCGCCGCCCGGGCCGGGTCGGGCTCATACACGGTCTCCGCCAGCGCAAAGCGCCCGATGCCCTCTTCGCAGGAGGGGAACAGGCCGCACCCCACGCCGGCCATCACGCCCGCGCCGACGCAGGTCAGATCGCTGACCATCGGCATGCTGATGGGACAGTTGGCGATGTCCGCCACCATCTGCGTCCAGAAGGGGCTCTTGCTGGCGCCGCCGGTCAGGATCACCCGGTGCAGCGGGAACTTCCGGCGGAAATAGTCCAGCGTCCACACCGTCTGCATGGCCACGCCCTCCATCACCGCCCGGGCGATGTCGTAGCGGTCATGGGACAGATCCAGCCCCGCCAGCGTGGCCTTGAAGCCCGCGCCCTTCAGCGGGAACGAGGTGCCGTTGAAATAGGGATAGAACCGAAGGCCCCGGACGCCGACGCCCCGCTCCGGCGCAATGTCGTTGATCTCGCCGTATCCCATGCCCTCCGCAGGGGACCCGGCGACGCCGTTCCGGAACCAGTCCAGGCACACGCCGCCGGTGGACAGGGAGACCAGCGATCCCCACTTTCCCGAGGCGGGAATGGACTGCGCGAATCCGGATTCAAAGCACGGCTCTTCGGTCAGCGCGGTGACCACCCAGGCGGTGCCGGTGCCGATCATCACGTCGCCGGTGCGGGTGATGCCCGCGCCGAGCAGCGCGGCGTACTGATCGTGGGCGCCGGCGACCAGCAGCACCGAGCGGGGAAGCCCGAGCTCCTCCGCCGCGGCGGGGAGCAGCTTGCCCACCGGCGTCGCGGACGGGACGATCTCCGCCAGCCGATCCTCCCGGATGCCGACGAAGTCCAGGATGCCGCGGTCATACCGGCCGGTGCGGATGTCCGCCAGCTGGTTGATGCCCACGTCGGAGATATCCACCACGGCGCGGCCGGTCATGCGCATCGAGATATAATCCGGCACGGAGAGGAACCTCGCGGTACGCGCAAACACGTCCGGCGCGTTGTCCCGAAGCCACGCAATCTGCAGGGCGTTCAAGCCGCTTCCGAGGTGCCAGCCGGTCTTCTGATAGATGTAGTCCTCCCCGTAGCGGGCCAGAAACGCGCGCCGCTGCTCCTCGCACCGCTTGTCGCTCCAGACGATCGCGGGGTGCAGCGGGTGGTTGTTTTTGTCCACCGGCACCAGCGTGCCGCCCTGGAGGGAGAGCGATATGGCCGCGACATTCCTCGCCACCTGCGGGTCCGCGGTGATCGCGCGCACGGTCTTCACC
>JAFWBZ010000216.1 GCA_017537105.1 Clostridia bacterium
CCACCCTGCGCACCTTCGTGGGCTTCTTCACCGACAACGCCTACTATGGCATCTCCGCCGTGGGCATGACCATGGTATTGATCACCGGCGGCATCG
This sequence comes from Clostridia bacterium, assembly GCA_017537105.1. Lineage (GTDB taxonomy): Bacteria > Bacillota > Clostridia > Christensenellales > Aristaeellaceae > UBA2862. The sequence goes on from JAFWBZ010000216.1 coordinate 97, forward strand.
ACCTGTCGGTGGCCTCGGTCGCCTCCCTCACCGGCATGATCATCGCCTATGGCTATGAGCGCATGGGCATCTCCCCGGCGATTACGATGCTGCTGTCCATACTCATCGGCGTAGGCCTGGGCACCCTGATGGGCGCGGCCATCCACTACCTGAATGTGCCGCCCTTCATCACGACGCTGACCGGAAACTTCCTGGCCCGAGGCGTGTGTAGCCTGATCTCCCGCGAGTCCATCTCCATCGATCACCCGCTGATCAACGACCTGGCCGGCTTCAAGATCACGCTGAAAACCCTGGTGAACGGCGAGTGGGTGAAGATAAAGCCAATCGCCTCCATCAACCTGAGCGTGCTGATATTCATCGCCATGATCATCATCGGCACCATCCTTCTGCAGCACACCCGCTTTGGTAGGAACGTCTACGCCATCGGCGGCAGCGAATCCTCTGCTAAGCTCATGGGCCTGCCTGTGGGCAAAACCAAGGTGGCCGTCTACGCCATCAACGGCTTCTGCTCCGCGTTGGCCGGCATCGCCTACCTGCTCACCGTCAAGTCCGGCTGGAACATGGCCCTGCAGGGCGGCGAGCTGGAGGTCATCTCCTCCGTCGTCATCGGCGGCACGCTGCTCACAGGCGGCGTGGGCTATATGATCGGCACCCTCTTCGGCGTACTGCTCAAGTCGGTCATACCTACCCTCATCACCTTCAACGGCAACCTCTCCTCCTGGTGGGGCAAGATCGCCACCGGCGCGCTGCTGCTGCTGTTCATCGTCATCCAGCGCGCAGTCGTGTCCTATACGGCTCGAAAGAAATAGTAATCCTTGCAACATTTCCGGAGCCGCGGCGCTATCGCCGCGGCTCCGCCTTGTATGGGGCCGGAGTTGGATTGTGCCTGGAGGGCCTGTGAATTCCCCGGATTTTCTGATTTACAGGATGAGATTTTCCATCGCCAGGCTAACGGAACGTTAACTGTAACGGCGTTGCGGTTCGAGGGCCCTGCGCTTATAGTATAGATAGATCGTCGCATCCCAACGGATATGAACCAGGGCGTCTTTAAACGCCGTGGAACCGCGCGGCGCTGCGAAGCGCGTGCATGAGGACGAAGAAGTGAGGAGGAAAATCATGAAGAGACTGCTTTCCCTGGCGGTGGCGCTGCTGCTCGCGCTCGCGATGCTGGTGCCCGCGGCGGTGGCCGAGTCGAGCGACAACTGGCTGCGCATCTTTTTTACCGACAATCCCGAGACGCTGGACGTGCAGAAGACCACGGACTGCTACACCATTCCGCTGAACTGCTTCGACCGCCTGGTGGAGACCGACACCGTGGACGGCGAGGCGCAGATCGTGCCCGGCCTTGCGGACAGCTGGGAGATTTCCGAGGACGGCCTGAGCTACACCTTCCACCTGCACGAGGGAGTCACCTTCCAAAACGGCGATCCCCTCACCGCGGACGATGTGGTCTATACCGTCAACCGCATGATGGATCCCGCCACCGGCGCCAAGAACACCGACATCTTTGACGTGGTTGTCGGCGCGACCGCCATGTACAATGGCGAGGCCGAGAGCGTGGAGGGCGTCGTGGCCCTGGACGACAACACCGTGCAGTTCAATCTCGAGAGCGCCTACGCGCCCTTCCTGTCCTGCCTGGCCACGCCCGGCGGCTCCATCTACAACCGCGAGTCCACCGAGGGCGTCGACGACTTCGGGGAGAACCCGGCGGTCTGCTTCGGCACCGGCCCCTTCCAGGTGACTGAGTGGGAGCTGGGCAGCAAGGTGACGCTGGTGGCCAATCCGAACTACTTCAAGGGCGCGCCCCAGATCGACGGCATCACCGCGTTCATCGTGCCCGATGCGGATACCCAGCGCATGATGTTCGAGCAGGGCGAGGTGGACGTGTTCAACTTCGACTATGCCGAGAGCCAGCTGCAGTGGTTCCTGGACAACGGCTATGCGGACCAGATCGTCTCCGGCAGCCGCGCAGGCACCTACTATTTCATGTTCAATACCGCCATCGAGCCGCTGAACGACGTCAACGTTCGCAAGGCGTTGCAGATGGCCATCAACCGCCAGGAGATCCTGGACGCGATCTACAGCGGCGAGGGCAAGGTGCTGTCCAGCTTCATTCCGGAGGGCGTGCTGAGCCACAATCCCGACGCCCCTGAAATCCCCTATGATCCCGACCAGGCCAGGACGATGCTGGCTGAGGCGGGCTATGAAGACGGCTTCGACATGGAAATTGCCGTGATGGCCGATTCCACCACCTCTCTGACCGTCTCCACCATTCTGAAGAGCTATTGGCAGGCCATCGGCGTGCGCGCGGAGATCAAGCAGTACGACGAATCCTCCTACTACGCCATCCGCAAGGACGGCGAGCTGCCCAGCTACTACAACAGCTGGTCCGCGGACTTCAACGATCCCGACAACTTCCTGTACACCTTCTTCTCGAAGAAGAATACCGTCGGCCGCTCGATCAACTATGACAACGTGGAGATCATGGACCTGCTGGACGAGGCCCGCGTGATGGTGGACTTCGACGAGCGCATGGCCGCCTATCAGAAGATCGACAACGCCGTGGTGCATGAGGATGCCATCACCCTGCCGCTGTACCAGCGCAACCACCTGTTCTGCCTGAATCCCCGCGTGCAGGGCTTCAAGGTGGCCTGGAACGGCTGGAGCGACATGAGCTTCTACAGCATCAGCCTGGCGGATTGATTCCATAGTACCACGCGATGGGGGACGGGTTTCCCGTCCCCCTGCCATGCTTTCCGGGCAATGTCAACAGGGAAACGGCCTCGGGCTGTTTCCTTTTTGAGATTTTCCGGAGGCGCCCGGCGGGGCGCGTCGACATTTCTTTTGCGGGAGGACACCATGGGAAAGTACATCACCAAGCGCGTGCTGGTCACCATACCCGTGCTGCTGGGCATCATCCTGTTGATCTTCTACATGCTCAACGTGGTGCCGGGCGACCCGGTGACGGTGATGATGAAGGAGCACCTGAAGGAGGATGTGATTGAGAATCTGCGCCGGACCATGCATCTGGACGATCCGTTCTTCCTGCGCTATCTGCGCTACGTGTGGGATGCCCTGCGGGGTGACCTGGGCGTGAGCTGGAAGCTCAATCGCTCGGTGACGGCACTGATCGCCACCGCCTTTCCCTACACGCTGCGCCTGGCCGTTGCGGCGGCGCTGTTCAGCTGGATTATGGGCATTCCGGTGGGCATCCTCTCTGCGGTGAAGAAGAATTCGCTGATGGACCATCTCAGCATGGGCCTGTCGCTGTTCGGAGTATCGATGCCGGTGTTCTGGGTGGCGTTGATTCTGCAAAACACCTTCAAGGGCGTGCTGCCCGTGTCCGGCGCGAACAGCTGGCAGTGCTACATCCTGCCCACGGTGGTGCTGGGCTGGTCCTCGGCGGGCCGCATTGCGCGCCTGACCCGCTCGAACCTCCTGGAGGTCATGCGCAACGACTACATCCGCACCGCCCGCTCCAAGGGATTGAGCCCGCTGCGGGTGATCTCCCGCCATGCGCTCAAGAACGCGCTGATCCCGGTGATCACCGTGATGGCGATTCAGATTTCCTCACTGCTCTCCGGTGCGGTGATCACCGAGTCGGTGTTTGCGATTCCCGGCGTGGGCAGCCTGGCCGTCAGCGCCATCAACAACCGGGATATGCCGCTGCTGCAGGGCACGGTGATCTTTACCGCGGTGCTGATCATCGCGGGCAACCTGGTGGCGGACGTGCTGTATTCGGTGATCGACCCGCGCATCCGCGTGGAGTGAGGAGGTGGCGAGGCGATGAAAAGGACACAGAAGGACCTCTACACGGATCAGCTTTCCCACCGGATTCTGGACGCGGAGGCGGAGATTCAGCCCGATGCGGGCATTGCGCACAGCATCGTAAACATGTTTCGCGTCAACCGGGCCGCGCTGCTGGGTCTGATCCTGATCCTGTTGATTCTCCTGCTGGCGCTGTTCGCACCGCTGGTTGCGCGATGTGATCCGGACGCCATCGACCTGGTGAATCTGCGAAAGCCGCCCAGCGCGGCGCACTGGTTTGGCACCGACGATTTGGGCCGCGACGTATTTGCCCGGGTGGCATACGGAAGCCGGATTTCGCTGATGATCGGCTTCGTGCCCTCTGCCATCTCGCTGGTGCTGGGCACGGCGCTGGGCCTGATGGCGGGATTCCTCGGCAGGCGCGTGGACGCGCTCATCATGCGCCTGGCGGACGTGGTGCTGGCGTTTCCTTCGCTGCTGCTGGCGATGGTGGTCATGTACACGCTGGGCAGCTCCATCCTGAACATGTTCATTGCGCTGTCCATCATCAACTGGGCAGGCACTGCCCGCGTGGTGCGGGCGCAGACGCTTTCACTGAAGGAGAAGGAATTCGTGGAGGCCGCGAGGTCCATGGGGGTATCCCGGTGGAAGATCGTGTTTCGCCACATACTGCCCAACTGCCTGCCGAACCTGATCGTGCTCTTCACGCTGGACATTCCCGGGGCGATCATGTGGGAGAGCTCCATGAGCTTCCTCGGCGTAGGCGATCCCAACGCCGCCAGCTGGGGCCTGATGGTCAGCCAGGGCAAGAGCTATGCCTACATGTGCCCGTGGCTGATCCTGGCGCCGGGCCTGGCGATCCTCATCACCGTCATGGCCTTCAACTTCCTGGGCGACGGCCTGCGCGACGCCATCGACCCCTACATGAAGACCTGATCGAAATACACCGGTCGTGCCATGGGCCGGGGACGGAGGCGCTGCCGGGCGGTTCCCTGTCCCCCGACGATTTGTTCCAAAGGAGTATTCCATGCAGGACAACATCCTTGAAATCCACAACCTGGTCACCTCCTTCGCCTCGGATGGGCGGAAGGATCGCGCCATCGCAGTCAACGGCGTGGACATCGCCATCCCGAAGGGCAGCACCGTCGGGCTGGTGGGAGAATCCGGCTGCGGCAAGTCGGTCACGTCGCTGTCGGCGATGGGACTGCTTCCGGACAACGGCCGGGTGGAGTCCGGGGAGGCGATCTTTTGCGGCCGCGATCTGCTGAAGCTCCCGGATCGGGAGCTTCGAAAGATCCGCGGCAACCGGATTTCCATGATCTTCCAGGAGCCGATGACCAGCCTGAACCCGGTGATTCCCGTGGGAAAGCAGGTTTCGGAGGCGCTGCGGCTGCACGGCGGGATGGACAAGGAGACCGCCAAACGAAAGAGCATCGAAATTCTCGAGCGCGTGGGGGTCCCGGAGGCCAGGCGCCGCTATGACAATTACCCGCACCAGCTTTCCGGAGGGCTGCGGCAGCGCGTGATGATCGGCATGGCCATGGCGCTGAAGCCCGATCTTCTCATCGCCGACGAGCCCACCACGGCGCTGGATGTGTCCATCGAGGCGCAGATCCTGCGGCTGATGCGCACACTTCAGCGGGAGAGCGGCATGTCGATTCTGATGATCACGCACAATCTCGGCGTCGTGGCTGAGATCTGCGACGAGGTCTACGTGATGTATGCCGGCGAAGTGGTGGAGCACGCGGACGTGTACGCGCTGTTCCGCGACTGTGCACACCCCTATACCCGGGGGTTGATCGCCTCTCTGCCGCGCATGACGCCCAAGGGACAGCGGCTGTACACCATTCGGGGCACCGTGCCGAACCTCCGGGCAATGCCCGCGGGCTGCCGGTTTGCGCCGAGGTGCGAGCGGGCCTGCAAGCGCTGTTGGGAGGAAAAGCCTCTCCTTCAGGACATCGGAAACGGCCACCTGTGCCGCTGCCATGCGCCTGTGGGGACCAACGGGAACGGAGGGGAAGGGAATGGCTGAATTGCTGCGCGCCGAGCACCTGGTCAAGGAATTTCCGGTCAAGGGCGGGGTTTCGCATGTGGTGACCGACGTCTCCTTCAGCATCGAAAAGGGTGAGACGCTGGGCCTGGTGGGGGAATCCGGCTGCGGAAAGTCCACGCTGGGAAAGCTGTTGCTGAACCTGATCCCCGCGACCTCCGGCAGGGTGTGGTTCAAGGGGCAGGACCTGAGCCGGTTCAAGGGCGAGGCGCTGCGGTCCATGCGCCGGTGCATGCAGATGATCTTTCAGGATCCCTACGCGTCACTGGACCCGCGCATGTCCGTGGGCAGGATCATCATGGAACCCCTCGACGCCCATCGCGTGGGCAGCAGCGCCGCGGAGCGCGCGGAGATGGCGCGCGATTTGCTGGAGCAGGTGGGTTTGCGCAGGGAGTTCTTCCATCGCTATCCCCATCAGTTTTCCGGCGGCCAGCGGCAGCGCATCGGCATCGCCCGCGCCCTGGCGTTGAACCCTGAGCTCATCATCTGCGACGAGCCGGTCAGCGCGCTGGATGTGTCGATTCAGGCGCAGATTCTGAATCTGCTGAGCGATTTGCAGGCCGATCGCGGGCTGACCTATCTGTTCATCTCCCATGATTTGAATGTGGTGCGCTATCTCTCCGACCGTGTGATCGTGATGTTTATGGGACAGATTTGCGAGATGTCGACCACAGATCAGCTCTACGAAGCGCCGAGGCATCCCTATACCCGGTTTCTGCTGGATTCCGTGCCCCAGCCCGACCCGCTGCTGCGGGACGAGACCCGCGCGCTGCTCACCGGAGAGCCCTCCAGCACCGTCAACCCGCCCAAGGGCTGCCGGTTCCACCCGCGCTGCCCCTATGCGGATGCGCGCTGCCGCGCCGAACGGCCGGATTTGGCGGAAATGGCTCCCGGACACTTCTGCGCCTGCCACCATCCGCTGATGGATCGGGAGATCCTTTCGTAGGGTGGACAGCGCTGTTTTTCGAAAGCTGCGCGCCAAAGGGGATGGCTTTGACGAATAAAACCGGCGTCCAAAACCGGCATCATGGATGCCGGTTTTGTCGTTTTCCGACCTTTCGCGCCATCATTTACCCGCCGTTCGTTGACAAACGGTGCGATCCGTGGGACAATAGAGGCACGTGAGGAGAGGGAGCGCTGCGGAAGAATGGCTGCGCCGCCGGCAGGACGGCCTCTCTCCCCGGCATCGCGGTCCGGAGAGGATGGCCCCGGGAGCTTCCTCCCGAGGATGGCGGGCCGACGGTTCCGGCAAAGGCGCAAGAACCGACTGTGTAAATGGAGGTCTGGGTATGAACTATGAAAAGCTGGACGCCATCGTCGCGTCCTACAGGGATGAGCTGATCGCGAACATCCAAAAGTGGGTATCGGTTCCCTCGGTGCAGGGTCCGGCGGCGGGGGAGAACGCCCCCTTCGGCGTGGAGGTGCGCCGGATGCTGGACATGGCGCTGGAGGACGCGAAGCGCTTCGGCTTTGAGGTTCGGGATATCGACGGCTATGCGGGCGACGTGAGCTACGGCGCGGGTCCCGAGACCATGGGCATGCTGGCCCACCTGGACGTGGTGCCCGCCGGCGACGGCTGGCAGCACCAGCCCTGGGGCGGCGAGATCGACAACGGCAGGATCTACGGCCGCGGCACCACCGACGACAAGGGCCCAGCGCTCTGTGCGCTGTACGCCATGCGCGCCGTGAAGGAGGCGGGCATTCCGCTGAAGGACGGCGTGCGGCTGATCCTGGGCTGCGACGAGGAGACGGGCATGAGCGACATGCGCTACTATGCCTCCAAGCTGGAGATGCCCAACTACGGCTTCTCCCCGGACGCCGAGTTCCCGGTCATCAACATCGAGAAGGGCGGCATGAACATTCTGCTCTCCAAGCGCACCGGCGGCGAGGAGGGCGCGTCCATTCCTGTGTATTCGCTGTACGCCGGCGAACGGCCCAACGTGGTTCCCGCCGAGGCCAAGGCCGTGATCGGCCTGGGTGCAATGCGGCTGCAGGACCTGGCGCACCGGCTGGCGGACATCGAAAAGGCCCACGAGGGCTTCGTGCTCACCTGCGACGAGGTTTCGGGCAACCGCGCCGAAATCGTGGCCACCGGCGTCAATGCCCACGGCGCGATGCCGCACCTGGGCGTGAACGCGGCGGGCATGCTGCTGATCGCGCTGAAGGAGCTGGGTGCCGGCGGCGGCAGCCGCGAGTCCATCGCCATGCTGGCGGACGTCCTGGGTATGGAGACCACCGGCGAGAAGCTGGGCATCGCCTGCGCCGACGAGCTCTCCGGCGCGCTGACCTGCAACCTGGGCATCCTGCGCTACGACGGCGTCGAAATTTCCGCCCATCTGGACTGCCGCTATCCCATCTGCGGCGACGAAGCGGTCATGCTGGGCAACGCGGTGAAGACCGTGGCCCCGGCGGGCATGTGTGTGCAGCTGATCGGCAGCCACGAGCCCCTGCACGTGCCCGCGGAGCACAAGATCGTGCGCGGCCTGCTGAAGGTGTACCACGAGGTCACCGGGCTCGAGGCCTACACCATCGCCATCGGCGGCGGCACCTATTCCCGCATGATGCCCAACACCGTGGCCTTCGGCGTGTGCTTCCCGGGCGACATGGACCTGTGCCACGTGGCCGACGAGTACATCGACATCGAGAAGATGCTGCTGGGCGTGAAGATCTTCGCCCACGCCATCGCCGAGCTGGCGGGCGGCCTGATCGAGGATTGACGCCGCGGATCGATCGGCGTTTTCAGGAAGGATTGCAATGCAAAAGATATTTTCCATCGCCATCGACGGGCCCGCGGGCGCGGGCAAGTCGACCGTGGCGAAGGCGCTGGCCAGGGAGCTCGGCGCCATGTATCTGGACACCGGCGCGATGTATCGGGCCTTCGGGCTGGCGATGCTGCGCGCGGGCGTGGACGTCAACAGCATGTCCGCCGTGGCGGCCCGCGCGGACGACGTGGACATCACCGTGGAATACGTGGACGGCGTCCAGCACATCTACCTTGCAGGTGAGGACGTGACGACGGCCATCCGCGAGCCGGCCGTGTCCGGCGCAGCCAGCTCCGTCTCAGCGGTGCCCGAGGTGCGCGCGCGCATGGTGGCGCTGCAGCGGAGGATCGCCGAGGGCCACAGCGTCGTCATGGACGGCCGCGACATCGGCACCGCGGTGCTGCCCAACGCCACGCTGAAGGTCTACCTGACCGCCTCGGCGAAGGAGCGCGCCCGTCGCCGCTGCAATGAGCTGGCGGAGAAGGGGACGCCCCAGCCCTACGAGCAGGTGCTGGAGGAGATCATCGAGCGGGATTGGCGCGACACCCATCGCGCCGCTTCGCCGCTGCGCCCCGCGGAGGACGCGCGGCCCCTCGACACCTCGCACATGAATCAGGACGAGGTCGTGGCCGCCCTTCGGCGCATGGCGCAGGAGGCCTGCCGGTAGTACACCATCCGGAGAAGAGAAGAGCGCGGATTGCCCTGCCGCCACCGGCGGCGCGGCTGTCCGCGCTTGTGCTGTCATTTGAAAGGGGAAGGCCTCATTCCTCGCTGGCCCACCGTGCGTAGACCTCCGGGCAGTAGCCCACGGCGGCCTTTTTGCCGTTCCGGACGATGGGCAGCCGGAGCACCTGCGGGTGCTCGAGGATCGTCTCCTCGCGCTGGGAGGGGCTGATGTACTTCACCAGCGCCAGCGCGTCGGCGTCCCGGCAGCCCTCGTCGATCAGGGCGTCCAGTCCGCCGCAGGCCTGGGCCACGCTGCGCAGCTCGCCGCGGCTCATGCCCTTGTCGCTCATATCGATGTACTGCGCCTTGATGCGGCGCTCCTTGAACCAGCGCTCCGCCTTGCGGGTATCCTGGCTCTTTTTCGTTCCGAAGATTTGTATGTTCATCGCCTTCGCCTCCTCGCTCAAAACGTCATTCGCACCTGCTCGGTTTCCGGCGCGATGCACTCGACGCGCACGTCGCCGAGAGCCTGGAGCAGCAGCGGCGCCGGGTCTCTGCCGGGATCAATCCAGGCCGGGATCTGCTCCCGGGACAGCAGCACCGGCATGCGGTCGTGCAGGAAGGAGACCGCCTTCGAAGGCGCCCGCGTCAGGGTGACGAACGTCGGCATGCCCTGCTCCAGCCGGTAGAGCCCAGCCATGTAGATTGCGCTGTCCGCCTCGGGGCGAATGGCGTACTTGTCCCGAACGGCGCCGCCATGCGTCCACTCGAAGTAGTGGCTCGCGGGGATCGCACAACGGCGGTGGGTCATGCCGTCCCGGAACAGGGGTCGGTCCTTCGCCGTCTCGCTGCGGGCGTTGATGACTCTCCGCCCATTCGGCAGCGTGTAACCCCAAGCCATGGGGAATACGGCGGGCTTCCTGCTGCGGTTCGAGGCGATCACCGGCACGACGTCCGTGGGGAAGATCTCGCCGGTGGTCTTGATCTCGCCGTCATAGGCGCCGCGGTTCATGGCGTCGATGATCTCCTGCAATTCCTCAGACGTGGCGCCGTCTCCCATGTGGTACCGCCCGCACATTCGCTCACCCCCTTGCCATCATTATAGCGAACATCGCGGACAAATGCAAACGCCTTCCGCCGAGGGCGCCGTTCAAAACCTGTCCGGAAGCCGACATTTTTCGACACAGATTTACTTGACCCGAAAGACGGATGTGTTATAATAGAACATAAACAATGCGATTACGGACGTGATGGACATGAAGATTTCCGTCGGCGAGGCGCGCTGCGTGATGGGCGGCGTTGAACCCGGCGCGGTATATAACTTTCCCTCCGTGGAGCTGCTGGACGACGGCAGCTTCTATATCTGTGCGCGCAGGATTCGCTCGCTGACCGATCCCAAGGGCGTGTTCGAGGCCGTGCGCTACGATTCGGAGACGGGGGCGGTGCGCCCCATGGCGACGCCTGCGGATTTCGAAATGACGCGGCATCCCGAACGCGGCTTTTATACATGCCATGTCACCCGGATTGCGAAGCGCCGGCTGCTGGCCATCTACACCGCAGTGCCGAACTGCGATGAGACCCGGCCCATGTTTTCTCCGGAGGACGACGGCATTCAGGAGACGGTATGCCGAATTGCACGGTCGGAAGACGGCGGAGAGACCTGGTCCGAGCCCGAGGAGCTGACCTATCACATCCCGGATGTGATCATTCCCAGCCGCATTCAGATGCTCCGGGACGGCACTGTCGGCTTTCCCATTGAGGTCCAGCACCGCTACGGAGAGCCCTATCGGGAGCCCATTCAGGGACGGTTCGTCTACTCCGTGGATGGCGGCAGGACCTTTGACCGCGCGGCCATCGTGCCCCATCCCCGGGATTTCCTGGCCGGAGATGCCCGCTGCACCTTCGACGGAGAGGGCAACCTGATCGTCTTCTACTGGGGCTTTGACCTGGCGGCCACCCGGGACCTGGCGGTGTACCGCACCTGCAGCCGGGATTGCGGCAGGACCTTCGATCCCGTGGCGCCCGTGGCGCTGAAAAAACAGATCTCCTCGCCCATGTGGATCGACGGGGATCATTTCCTGTGCATGTATCAGGAGCGCTTTTCCGAACGCCCCGGCATCAAGCTGATGCTGAGCCGCGACGGCGGCTGGACCTACGATCCTGAAACGCTCGCGGAGTTGGCGGTCTTCCCGGATACACCGGATACGGAGAACCCCTTTTCCGGCTTCAGCCAATACCGGTTCGGCTATTCCACGCTGACGCGGGTTCCCGCCACGCGGGCGCTGGCGACCTATTGGCATCGGGACGAGCAGGAGCGCTTCGGCGTCTCCTGCCGCATGATCGACGTGCGTTAGGGCAGCATCGATCCAGAAATGACATACGGGAGGGAACATATGGCGGCCCTCCTCAAATCCCTGCGCCCGCACTCCGCCATCGGCCGGGACGTGCTGCTGAGCCACATCCGCGGCGTCCGCGGCGTATTTGACGTGGAGGAGACATAGGAGAAAGCCGGTTCATTGCAAGTCCCCGCGATCCGCATTGCGGCTCGCGGGGACTTGTGTTTTTTACCACGCTTTGATTTTCTCTCCCTTCACCAGCCAAGCGTGTTTTGCGAGGGCGGCCAGCGGGTCGTCGGAGTGGGAATCGGAGTAGAAGTTGTCGATGACGCCGTCCGGGAAGACCTCGCGGAAGCGTCGAACCTTCTCCGCACCGTGGCAGTTGGGCCCGGAGAAGCGGCCCGTATGCCGGTCCACCGGGGAACCCATCACCTCAGAGATGCCCAGAGCCTCGCAGGCGGGTCGGATCAGGAAGGCGGGGGAGGCGGAGATGACCACGTCGTCCGGCCGATGCGCCGCGCGGTACCAGTCCTTTACCCGGGGCAGATTGTCCCGCCAGAACCCCTCCAGCGCCGCATCCACGTCGATGAGTTGCAGAAAGCCGAACATGCGCTGCTTGAAGGCCTGCTTTGGCCGGAGCCGCGTCAAAAACAGCAGACCGTTTGCCGCCTGCGCAGGGATGTCCAGCCACATCCTCGGGCAGTGCCGCAGGCACCACGCGAAGAACCGCGCCGAGCTGTCACCCCGCAGGATGGTGTTGTCAAAGTCGTAGACGTTCATGGGCAGCCTTCCTCCAAGCGGTACTGGTTTTATAGTTCGCCATGGGAGGAGAAAATCCTGCCGCGCGGATCTGGAAGAACACGAACCGGCTGGCGGACCAGATCCGGACGGAGGCGCAGCTGGTGGTGCAGGGGCTGAAGAGCCCGGGGCAGATCAAGCGGGAGCTGATGCACGACTATGACGTGAGCTTTCACCAGGCGGAGCGGCTGATCGACACGGAGATCAGCTACGTGCTGAACAAGGCGAACCTGGAGCAGTACCGGCGGTACGGCGTGGGGAAGGTCACGATCGTGAACCTGGATGTGAACGATAGCAGTCGCGCCACTGCACAGGGTGCAGGCGCGACCAGCCCGGGCGGTGCCATAGGCACCCAGCCCGGCGCTGCTGCCGCCTGCGCGGAGGCGCAACGGCGGCAGTGCGTAACCTGTGAGAAGTGCAAGGCGCTGGAGGGGCAGGTATTCCGGATTGAGGACGCGCCGGTGCTGCCGATCCACCCGCGGTGCCACTGCAGCTACTGCGTACCGGCGGAGGGCGACGACGCGGAGGTGACGGCCAGTGGGCTGGACCTGGCGAGCGTATACGCGGACGAGGGCATCGAGGGCTATGAGCGGGTGCCGGCGGGCGACGGGCGGGAGATCGTGTTCAATATGTCGGAGATCCGGAGCGAGCCGGAGGTGTTGCGAAGCGGCACGGAAAGTGGTATAATGCCGGCATCTACGGAAGCGGCTGGTGATGGTGTGAGGACGATTGCCCGAATTGAGAATAAGGCTATTACCCAAAGATGGGGGAAGGTTATACCGGAAGTCGTCTTGACTGACGAACGAATTGAGCATATTCGGGAAGGACATGCAGAAGATTATGAAGCAATGCGAGAACGCATTCCTGAGATAATTCAATATCCATCGTTTATTCTTGAGGATAATAGGGTCCA
>JAFWBZ010000217.1 GCA_017537105.1 Clostridia bacterium
CCCGTATGCCGCGCTCCGTCGCGCGCTGGAGCAGCTTTTCGGGCATCAGGCATTCGATGCGCAGCCGGACTTCGCCGCTCATGCTTCGCCGCCGCCTCCCTCCGGGGGCAGTTCGACCTGACGGATCTCGCCGCGGACGATCAGCGCGCCCTGCCGGACGTCGCACAGCGAAAGCCCGCTTCCCGTGACGGTGATCGTCCCGCAGCGGGTGGCCAGCCGCACGCGCGCATCGGTCAGCTCGACGATGCCGGTGTGGTTTTCCACCAGCAGCCGGTGGCTGCCGATGGCGACGGTGCGCGCGCATCCGCCGGACAGGTCCCGCGTCCACTGGAGCGCGTCCGTCATGCCGCCGGGGCGCGCGCGGCGCCGCCGTACCGGCGATTTCGAGCCCTGCATGCCGCTCATGGAATCCCTCCGCCCTGCGGACCGCCGACAGATCAGACGTCACCGAAGCGCGGGCTTCGGCGGAGATCCTTCTGCGCGGTCCTCATCCTGCGCGGCCCGGGAGGCCGGCGCTGCTATCCTATGCGGCGGAGCGGAGCATCATCCGTGTGCTATGGCACAATTATCCTTTTACATTATACACGAACCCGGCTGTAAAATGCAAGCCGATTGGCGCCTGCGCGGAGAATAATTGTCACATCCGCCCGGATTTGCCGAAATCGACGAAACGTGGTACAATAGGGTTCGTCGGAAATGGGGGAATCGCATTGTTTCAGATCAGCGAAATGACGGCGAAGCGCGGCGCGGGACTGGCGCCGATGGCGGGCGTGACGGACGCGGCCATGCGGCTTCTGTGCCGCGAACAGGGCACGGCCTGGGCCGTCAGCGAGATGCTGTCCGCAAAGGGCTGGGTGTTCTCCGGCGGACGGAACCGCAACGCCGTCGACCTGCTGAAGCGCCTCGACGGCGAGGGCCCGGCGGGGCTTCAGCTGTTCGGCAGCGAGCCTGCGTACATGGCCGAGGCGGCGCGGCAGCTGGAGGACGTCGGCTTCGACTTCATCGACATCAACTTCGGCTGCCCCGCGCCGAAGATCACCGGCAACGGCGAGGGCAGCGCCATGCTGCGCAATCCCGAGGGCGTGGCCGCCGTGGTGCGCGCCACCGTCGACGCCACCCGGCTGCCGGTGACGGTGAAGATCCGCTCGGGCTGGGACGACGAAAGCGTCAATGCGCCGGAGATCGCCCGCATCTGCCAGGACAGCGGCGCGAGGGCCGTGGCGGTGCACGCCCGCACCCGCATGCAGCAGTATTCCGGAACAGCGGACTGGCGCGTCATCGAACGGGTCAAGCGCGCGGTGGACATTCCCGTGCTCGGCAACGGAGATGTGCGCAGCGGCGCAGACGCCCTGCGGATGCTGGAGGAGACCGGCTGCGACGGCGTGATCGTCGGCCGCGCGGCCCAGGGAAATCCCTGGATCTTTCGGGAGATCGCCGCGGCGCTGCGCGGGGAGACCGCCGCGCCCCCGACGCCCGTCGAGCGCGCGGAGATGGCGCTTCGGCACTTCGAGCTGGAGGTGCGGCTGTTCGGCGAGAAGCGCGGCGTGCTGGAGATGCGCAAGCACATCGCCTGGTACGTGCACGGCATGAAGGGCGCCTCCCGGTTCCGCGACCGCATCAACCTGCTGGGCTCCGCGGAGGAGGTCCGGGACGCGCTCATGGCGTTTGCCGCATCGCAGGAATGCGGGTTTTCAGCCCCGGAAACATGGCCGGAAAAACCCAATCAAACCGAAAAAACCCAATCGAAGCGAATGCAAGCGCAGGGAAGCGAAAAAAGGCAAGAAGAAGCCTAAGAAGAAGCCAAAAAAGAAGCCTAAAGAGAAGCCAAAAAAGAATCCAAAAAAGAAACCAAAAAATATAGCAGCAGCAGTGCGCGGCACGCCGCGCACTGCCCGCTCCGCGCCGCTGCAGCCGGCGCACTTTTTTTCGATGGGGTGATGAAAAGACACTATTCCCTCGTCAGCTTGTGCACCCAGCGGAAGCTGTTGACGCGGAGGTACGCGGGGATGCACTTGAAGATCTGGTCGGAGTTCAGAATGAAGGTGACGAGCACCGGCGAGGCGTGCCAGACGAAGGCGGACAGCAGCGCCAGCGGGAATACCACGACGACCAGCGACAGCACGTCCAGGATCAGGATGAAGCGCGTGTCGCCGCCGCCCCGGATGATGCCGGCGTTGACGGGCATCTGGTAGGACATGGTGAACATCGTGAGCGTCTGGATCAGGATGAAGGCGCGGGCCATGCGGCGCGTCTCGTCGGAGATGTTGTACACGCGCAGCAGCGGGAAGGCGACGGCGGCGAACAGCGCGGCCAGCGCCAGTCCGATGCCCACGAACAGCACCTGGAGGGTGCGCGCATAGGCCTTCACCCGGTCCATGTCGCCCTCGCCGACGGCCTTGCCGATCAGTATGGAGGCGGCGGAGCAGGCGCCGACGGCGGCGACCTTCAACAGCAGAAACAGCGTGTTGCTGATGGACTGCGCCGCGATGGCGGAGCGGTCCATGTGGCCCAGCACCATCGTCTGCCCGGCGCTGGCGACGCCCCACAGCAGCGCGGCGAACAGTATGGGCGTGCACACGCGCGCGTAGTCCCGCAGCATCGGGATGTCCAGCCGCAAAAAGTCGCGGGGGCGCAGCTTCAGCTTCGGCTCCCGCCGGAACAGCCAGACGGCCACGATGGCGAACTCCACGACCCGCGCGGTCAGCGTGCCGATGGCCGCGCCGCGCACGCCCAGCTCGGGAAAGCCCAGGCGGCCGGGGATCAGCAGGAAGTTGATGCTCACGTTTACGAGCAGCGAGATCACCGACACCCGCAGCGCGATCCGCACGCTCTCCACGATGCGCATGGCGCCCAGCATCACCGTGGTCAGCCCGAACACGCCGTAGGAGAACCGCATGATGGACAGATACCGAACGCCCTGCGCCTCGATGGCGGCGTCCGCGGTGAACAGCCGGAGCGCAGCGTGGGGGAAGGCGGAGACCGCCGCGAACAGCAGCGCAGTCAGCGCCACGGACGCCCAGGCGCCGATGGCGGACAGCTTTTTGATCTCCCCGGTGCGCCCCTGGCCCCAGTACTGGCTGCCCAGCACGATCATGCCGTTGGAGACGCCGTAGACCAGCTGCTGCAGCACGAACTGGATCTGGTTGACCGCCGCCACGCCGGACAGCGCGGTCTCGCTGTAGGCGCCCAGCATCAGGTTGTCCGCCAGGTTGACGGACAGGATCACCGCCTGCTCGGCCATCAGCGTCAGCGCCAGGCGGATGAAGGATTTGTAGAATTTGCGGTCCTTGGTAAGCATGGGGATACCTCATCGCTTGCGGAACTGAATCGGCGATATTGCAAACAGGAAACGCACAGATCCTTCACTGCGTTCGGGATGACGACGAAGCGCGTGCCTGTCATCCTGAGCGCGGCAAAGGATCTGTACATGGCGGTTATGCGCAAGCGGTTGTCAGTGCCACAGCTGCCAGTGCGTCACGCCTCTTCCGGCATATCGATTTTGATCTTCAGCGTCTCCAGCTGGTCCGGGCGCACGTCGGCGGGGGTGTCCATCATCAGGCAGTTGGCGGAGGTGGCCTTGGGGAAGGCAATCACGTCGCGCAGGCTGTCGGAGTCCGTCAGCAGCATCGCCAGCCGGTCGATGCCGAAGGCCATGCCGCCGTGCGGCGGCGCGCCATACTTGAAGGCGTCCAGCAGGAAGCCGAAGCGGTGGTGGGCCTCCTCATGGGTCAGGCCGATCATGTCAAACATCTGGGCCTGCATGTCCGCGCGGTGGATGCGGATGGAGCCGCTGGCCAGCTCGATGCCGTTCATCACCAGGTCGTAGGCGCGGGAGCGCACCTTCTCCTTGTCGGTGTCGAGATACACGTTGTCCTCGGCGTACCAGCTGGTGAAGGGATGGTGGGCGGCCACCCAGCGGCCCTCCTCCTCGGAGTACTCGAACAGCGGGAACTCGGTGACCCAGAACAGGTTGTACTTCGAATGGTCGATCATGTCGTGGCGGCGCGCGATCTCGCAGCGCAGCGCGCCCAGCGCCTGCCACACCACGGCCTTTTTGTCCGCGCCGAAGAACACGATGTCGCCGGGCTCGGCGTGCATTTCCCGGCGCACGACGGCCACCAGTTCGTCGGTCATGAACTTGTTGAAGCTGCTCTTCACGCCGCCGTCCGCGGTGAAGGTCATGTAGGGCAGGCCCTTGGCGCGGTAGGTCTTCACGTACTCGGCCAGGCTGTCGATCTGCTTGCGGGTCATGGAGGCCAGCCCCTTGGCGTTGATGGCCTCCACGCGGCCGCCCGCCTCGATGGCGCTGTCGAACACCACGAAGCCGGTCTTGCCCAGGGCGTCGGTCAGGTTCACCAGCTCCATGCCGAAGCGGGTGTCCGGCTTGTCGGAGCCATAGCGCTCCATGGCCTCGATCCAGGGCATGCGGGGCAGCGGCAGCGCGAGATCGATGCCCTTGATCTCCTTGAAGATGCGGGCGAACACCTTTTCGACGGCGGCGTAGATGTCCTCCTCGTCGATGAAGCTCATCTCGATGTCGCACTGGGTGAACTCCGGCTGGCGGTCGGCGCGGTTGTCCTCGTCGCGGAAGCAGCGGGCGATCTGGTAGTACTTGTCAAAGCCGGCCAGCATCAGCAGCTGCTTGTAGATCTGCGGGCTCTGGGGCAGCGCGTAGAACGTGCCGGGGTGCAGGCGGGAGGGCACCAGGAAGTCCCGCGCGCCCTCGGGGGTGGACTTGGCCCGTATGGGCGTCTCCACCTCGGTGAAGCCCATGTCGTCCAGCTCGCGGCGGATGCAGTTGACCACCCGGCTGCGCAGGCGCAGCTTCTCCTGCATGGAGGGGCGGCGCAGGTCCAGATAGCGGTACTTGAGCCGCACCAACTCGTTCTCGTCCGCCTTGTCGTCGATGTAGATCGGCGGGGTCTCGGACTTGTTCAGCAGCGCGGCGTCCTTCACGAACACCTCGATGGTGCCGGTGGCAAGGTCGCGGTTGATGGCGCCCTCGTCGCGCTTCTTCACCTCGCCCAGCACGGTCACGACGTACTCCGAGCGCAGCGAGCGGCCCAGCTCGAAGATCTCCGGCGAGCACACGGCGTTGTCGAACACCAGCTGCACCAGGCCCTCGCGGTCGCGCAGCCACACAAACACCACGCCGCCCAGGTCGCGGGTGCGCTGCACCCAGCCGGACAGGTGAACCGTCTCGTTGACGTTGGCCTCGGTCAACAGGCCGCAGTAGTGGTCTCGCTTGTGGGAAAGCATATCAATTCTCCTCCTGTTTTGACAGCAGATTTACGATTTCGGATCGGGATATCTCCGCTTCAGTGCTCGCGGCCATGTCGCGCAGCTTGACGACGCCCCGCTCGAGCTCCTCCGAGGCGATGACGACGACCTTTCGCACGCCCAGCTTGCCCGCGTATTTGAACTGGGCCTTCATGCTGCGGGCGGCGTGGTCCAGATCGGCCTTGACGCCGGCGGCGCGCAGCTCGCTGACCAGCTTCACGCCGGCCATGCGCGCGTCCTCGCCCAGCGTGACCACGAAGGCGTCCAGGTAGTCCGGCGCTTCGGAAGCGGTGTTCCGCATGTCCTGCACCATCAGCATGCGCTCGATGCCCATGCCCCAGCCGATGCCGGGGGTGGCGGGGCCGCCCAGCTCCTCCACCAGCCCGTCGTAGCGGCCGCCGCCGCACACGGTCAGCTCGCCGCCGTCCGGCGCGTCGGTGATGATCTCGAACACGGTCTTGGTGTAGTAGTCCAGGCCGCGGACGATGCGCGGGTCGATGCGGTACTCCAGGCCCAGCGCGGACAGGTAGCCCTTCAGCTTTTCGAAGTGGGTCGCGCACTCCTCGCACAGGTTGTCCAGCATGGCGGGCGCATCGGTGAGCTTCGGCGCGTCCTCCTTGCAGTCCAGGATGCGCATGGGGTTGCGCTCAAAGCGCTCCTGGCAGGTTTTGCACAGCGCGGGCAGCTTGGGCCGCAGGTAGTCCTTCAGCTTTTCGAGGTACGCCTTGCGGCAGGCGGGACAGCCGATGGAGTTGATGTTCAACCGCAGGCCGTCGATGCCGTTGGCCTTCAGGATCTGCATGGCCAGCTGGATGATCTCCGCGTCCACGCTGGCGTCCTTCGCGCCGAACACCTCCACGCCGTTCTGGTGGAACTGGCGCAGCCGGCCGGACTGGGGCTTCTCGTACCGGAAGCAGGGACACGCGGCGTAGTACAGCTTGGCGGGCAGCGGATCGGCGAACATGTGGCTCTCGATGAACGCGCGCACCGCGCCGGCGGTGCCCTCCGGCTTCAGCGTGATGGAGCGATTGCCCTTGTCCTCGAAGGTGTACATCTCCTTCTGCACCACGTCCGTGGTGTCGCCCA
>JAFWBZ010000218.1 GCA_017537105.1 Clostridia bacterium
ACGCAGCACATCGGCGGCAGGCGGTATCTGTTCATGGACCAGCGGATCGAAGTGGGCGCGGACGATTACTATGGCAATTACTATATCGGCGTGTCCGCGCCCGTCACCGGCCTCCCTCTGGGCCTGATTTGCGCGCTGGTCTCCGCCCTCCTGGGCATTGCCGGGGGATTGATCGCCGGGAAGCTGCTGATCGACCGCATGCTCGAGCCGGCGGTGAAGCCCGTGGCGGACCTGCGCGACGCCGCGGTGGCCATGGCCGACGGGCATCTGGAGACCCGGGCGGACGAGACGGTGGACGGCGAACTGGGACAGCTGGGCGTGGCGCTGAACCACCTGTCCGATCAGCTCTCTCGCAACCTCTACACGCTGATCGTGGAGCGCAACCGCCTGCGCAACATGCTCAACGGTCTGAGCGAGGGCATCGTGGCCATTGACGCGGAGAAGCGCGTGACCCACACCAATCCCGCGCTGGGCAAGCTCATCCCGCGGCCCAAGGCCGGGCAGCACTTCCCGGATCCCCGCCAGAAGACCATCCCGGATGCGACGATCTGGGCGGACTTCGACAAGGTGATGGAGACCGGGGAGCCCATGACCCGCAACCTGGAGGTGCGGGACATGATCCTGCGGATGACGGTCACGCCCATCGTGGACGAGATCGACGCCATCGCCGGCGCGGTGGGCCTGTTCTCGGACATCACCCAGATGGAGCGCCTGGAGAAGACCCGGCGCGACTACGTGTCCAACGTGTCCCACGAGCTGCGCACGCCGCTGACGGCCATGCGGGCGCTGGTGGAGCCGCTGAAGGACGGCATGGTCACCAAGGAAGAGGACCGGATGCGCTACTACGACATCATCCTCCGGGAGATCATGCGGCTGTCCCGACTGATCAACGACCAGCTCGAGCTGTCGCGGCTGCAGTCGGGCACGCGGTCCATCCAGAAGACGCAGATGAAGATCGACGATCTGGTATACGACGTCTGCGACCGCTACGCCGCCATCGCCGAGGAGCACGGGCTCAAGCTCAAGGTCATCACGGACTTCAGCCAGTGCCCCAGCGTCTACGCCAACGCCGACCGGCTGGAGCAGATGCTGATCATCCTGCTGGACAACGCCATCAAGTACACCGAACAGGGCTCGGTGAGCCTGTCCGCCCGCTGGGACGACGAGAAGGTGGTCATCTCCGTCAAGGATACCGGCATCGGCATCGACGAGCAGGATCTGCCCTACGTGTTCGACCGCTTCTACAAGGTGGACAAGGCCCACAGCGGCAAGGGCAGCGGGCTGGGACTGTCCATCGCCAAGGAGCTTTTGAAGCGCATGGGCGAGGACATCCGCGTGGCCAGCGAGAAGGGCAAGGGCACGCAGTTCTCCTTCACCGTGCACCGCAACCCGCCCCAGGAGGAAAACCCCGAGGCCGAGGCGGAGGCGGAGCCCAAGGCGCAGCCCGCGCCGAAGCGCAGGAAAAAGGCCAGATAACCGGATTTCGCTTGCCGCAAGCCGGCAGATTCCGGGGATGATTCGATAGATGAGGTAGTGCTATGCCCAGAAGATCCGTTCGCAGCCGCAGACGCGCCCTTGGAGGGTTCCTTTCCTTTGCCATCGGCCTGCTGGTGGTGGCCGCCGCGGTGCTGGTGTGCGCCATCGTGTTTACGAACCGGTTCAAGCCCGCTGCGACCGACGCTGCAGTGCAGGAGGTGCGCGATACCACCGGCGACAACTATGTGGACGTGAACGACCTGCCGGAATCCGAGCTGGTGCTGAAGTCGGACACGTTCTCCGAGGAATACCTGCCCGGCAACGCGGCGGAGACGCCGACGCCCGAGCCTTCGCCGGAGGCGACGCCCTCGCCCACGCCGCAGAACACGCTGGCGCCCGCGGAGGCCGGGGGACCGCTGGCGCCCACGGCGTCCGGCGAGGATATGCTGCCCATCTTCCGCAAGGCGAACACCGAGCGGCGCGTAATCGCCATCACGCTGGACGAGTGCAGCGACGTGAAGCTGATGGAGAACTTCGTCAACATGGCCGACCACTACGGCGCAAAGCTGACGCTGTTTCCCACGGGCGAGGCCATCATGAAGAGCGGCATGGGCGCGCTGCTGAAGAAGTGCATCCGCGACTATGGCTTTGAGATCGAAAACCGCGGCTACAGCGAGCTGGCCCGCATCTACCAGTATACCGACGGACTGATGGTCCAGGAGATCTGGAAGCAGAGCGTGGCGCTGAACTTCGTGCTGGGCGCCCGGTATACGCCCCACTTCTACCGCATGTACGGCGGGCTGGGGGAGAACGATCCCCGCACCCACGCGTATCTGAAGCAGCATGGCTACCTGGGCATCGCCCACTGGACGACGTCCTGCACGGGCATGGAACTCGAGGACATCCCCGGAAAGCTGACCCCCGGCGGCGTCTATGCCTTCCGATGCTCCGCCGAGGACGGCCAGCGCATGTATGTGCTGATGTCCGCGGCCAAGCGCCAGGGCTACCGCATGGTCACCATGAACCAGCTGTTCGGCCTTTCGGACAACAGGATCGAGCGGGTCGAAGGCTCCCTGCTGGCGGAGACCATGCCGGTCTTCACCTATGAAAACAAATTCTACAACCTGTTTCCGGGGGATTCCGCCTGGGCGGTGGCGAGGCTTCAGCAGCGCCTGATCGATCTGGGATACCTGCCGGAGAACAGCGCAGACGGCATCTTTGGCGAAAAGACCTCCATTGCCCTGCGCGCCTTCCAGGTGCAGATCGGCATGGCGGCCTCCGGCGCCGCGGATGTCACGACCCAGGAGCGCCTGTTTTTGAAGAATGCGCCGGTGAACACCACGCCGCTGAACGAGCTCTTCAAGGAGGACGAAAATCCATTCTCAGAGGACGACGACGACAATCCCTTCGACGAGCCGGACGCGGGCGACAGCGCCCCGGAGGGCGGGGAGGCGCCGGAGGCAGAGCAGAGGGTCGAGGAAAACCTCGTGGATTCGCAGTCGCTGGAGGGAGACAATCCCTTCGATGAATCGGAGTACGTCGAGGAAGATTAGCCTGATCCACAACGCACCGGCGGGGAGCGCAATCGCGCTCCCCGCCGGTGTATTGTGGGCCAGGCTAATCTTCCTCGACGTACTCCGATTCATCGAAGGGATTGTCTCCCTCCAGCGACTGCGAATCCACGAGGTTTTCCTCGACCCTCTGCTCTGCCT
>JAFWBZ010000219.1 GCA_017537105.1 Clostridia bacterium
GAGCTACGGCCAGAACGTGCTGCGCCACTCCATTGAGGTCAGCCACCTGGCCGGCGTCATGGCCGCCGAGTTGGGCGCGGACGTGAACCTGGCCAAGCGCGCGGGCCTGCTGCACGACATCGGCAAGGCCATCGACCACGAGGTCGAGGGCACGCACGTGACCATCGGCGCCGATCTGGCCAAGAAGTTCCGCGAGAATGACCTGGTGGTCAACGCCATCATGGCCCACCACGGCGACGTGGAGCCCAAGTCCGTCGAGGCCGTGCTGGTGCAGGCCGCCGACGCCATCTCCGCCGCGCGTCCCGGCGCCCGCCGCGAGTCGCTGGAGAACTACATCAAGCGCCTGGAGAAGCTGGAGTCCATCGCAAACGCCTTCGACGGCGTGGAATCCTGCTACGCCATCCAGTCGGGCCGAGAGATCCGCGTGATCGTCAAGCCCGAGGACGTCAACGACGCCGGCACGCTGATCCTGGCCCGCGAGATCGTCAAGCGCATCGAGGCCGAGATGGAGTATCCCGGACAGATCAAGGTCAACGTGGTCCGCGAGACCCGCGCGGTGGAATTCGCCAAGTAGCCTGATACTGCGCGGATGATGCCGCACGCAATGCCCCGAGTTATTGTCACTCCTTCAGGGACAATAGCCCGGGGCTTTTTGGCTCTTCTTGGATGAATTGAGGATTCTTCTTTTTAAGGTCGCTTCGCTGAATTGCAACGCTTGCCTTTCTGTTATTAGGCCTGGTATTTGGTCAGGGTCCCATCTGATCCTTTGGCTCCGAAATGAAGCATGAATCATCCAGAGTTATACATCTGTTTCTCAATATGCGCGCCGGGGCGCCTTTTTTATCTAAATTGATGTCGAGGATATCGATTCGGTCATGCGCCAATGATATATGCAGAACATATAGTTTGGCACACAATTAATTGTATATAATAATGGTTTTGTAACGACGCAAAGGGCGGTATATTGACGAATGTTAACGTTTATGATATAATACGACTGAAAATATGGTGCGCATTGCATGCAAAGGTTTGCACAGTGGAAGAACAAAACCGGCAGGACCGGTTTGGGATGTTGAAAGGAGTTTTTCACATGAAGAGGCTGGCACTTATCCTGGTTTTGGTCTTGGCACTCGGCATGCTCGGAACGGCATTCGCCGAGGAGCAATCCACCATCGACCGCATCCTGCAGCAGGGTTACATCACGGTTGGCTGCTCTCTGTCGGGCATGCCGATCGGCGGCTATGACGAAGATGGCAATCCCTGTGGCTATGACGTTGACTTTGCCACCAAGCTGGCGGAATGCCTCGGAGTCGAGCTGCAGATCGTGGACTGCAACGGCGACACCCGCATTCCGATGCTGACCTCCGGCCAGGTCGATTGCTTCTTCGCCAACTGCACCGGCAACCTGACCCGCGCCCAGACCATCGATTTCTCCATTCCCTATCTGCGTTGCGGCGTCAAGATGCTGACTGCCGCCGATTCTCCGTATCACGTCATCGAAGATCTGAACACCCCCGATGCGAAGGTCGCCGTTGGCCGTGGCACCACCAATGAGCAGCTTGTGCTCACCTTGGCCCCGGAAGCCAACATCACCTACGCCGACGCCTTTACCGAGCAGCAGCTTCTGCTGGAGCAGGGCCGCGTGGACGCGGTGTTCGAGGACAGCACGCTGGTCGACTATGCCGCGGGCAACTCCGACGGCCGCTTGGTGGCGCAGGACAAGCTGTACACCTCTGACCCGATCTGCATCGGCGCGCGCAAGGGCGATTTGGAGTGGGTCCGCTATCTGGATATGTTCGTGTCCTGGCAGATTTCCTCCGGCTGGCAGAGCGAAACCTACTACAAGTGGTGGGGCACCGAGCCCAGCGGCATGCAGTACCTGTGGTAATCGGATTTCTCATCGCAATACGGCATTAGCGGAGTGCCCGGACGGTGGTTGCACCGCCGGGCATTCTCCATGGCGACCCCGGCCGCTCTGGCTTTCCTGTTGGGGTCGTCTCCGCGGTGCCTCGCGCCAAAACATGCAAAGCAGGTGATGTAATGGGCGGATACACGCTGAATTTCCGCGTTTTGCTGCAATACTCCGGTCTGTTTCTCCAGGGCGTTGTGCTGACCATCAAGATATGCGTCGGATCCATGATTATCAGCTTCTTTCTGGGCATGCTGCTCGCTGTCATGCGCCAGTCAAAGAGCCGCGTCGCACGCTTTGTTTCCACCGTCTGGGTGGAGGTGCTGCGAAACACTCCCTTTCTGATCCAGCTGTTTTTCTTCTATTATGGCCTGCCGCAGCTCGGCATCTATGTCGATGCCTTGGTGGTGGCCATCATTGCGCTGGGAATCAACTCGAGCGCTCCGAATTGCGAAGTGATCCGCTCCGGCCTGATGGCGGTCAAAACCGGCTATTACGAGGCCTCCGCTGCGCTGGGCTTTTCGAAGTTTCAGACCTTTACGCGGGTCGTCCTTCCGATTTCGCTGAGACTCGCGTTCAAGCCGCTCACCAGCAACTTTGTCAATCTGGTTCTGACCAGCTCCGTCTGCTATGGCATCACGCTGATGGAGATCATGGGCGTTGCCAAGACGGTGTCTGCGCGCAGCAACCGCCCGTTTGAGATTTATCTGATTCTGCTGGTGGTCTACTGTATATTTACCTATCTGGTCTCTTTCGTGGCCAAGGCAATCGATCGCAAGATCCAGATCAAGCTGTAAAGGAGGCGCCACATGCAGGTTTTTGATTTTGCTGCCTATGCGCGCTTCAAATGGAGCGATATGCGCATGATTCTCAAGGCCATGGGCGTTACGCTGCACGTTACGCTTCTGTCCTTGGCCATCGGCACGCTGATTGGTCTGATTCTCGGCCTGATCCGGTGTGCGAAAAATCCGATCGTCAACAAGCTGCCGCTGATCGTCATGGAGCCCCTTCGCAATTCCCCGCTGATCGTTCAGCTGTTTCTGGTTTTCTTTGGCCTGCCCTCAGTGGGCATTCGCATGAAGGCCATGCAGGCTGCCGTGCTCACGCTTTCCCTCAACACTGCCGCCTTTTTTGCCGTGCTGGTGCACAGCTCCATCAAATCCATTCCCGAGGCGCAGTGGGAGGCGGGGTATGCGCTGGGATTCAACAAGTTTCAGATCTATTGGAAGATCATCGCCCGACAGGCGATCCGCCTGTTGATTCCCCAGGCCATTACGCTGTATATCTCCCAGCTGCAGTGCTCGTCGCTGGTCTCGTTTTTGAGCCTGATGGACCTGTCCAAGGCGGGACAGCAGGTTGCGCAAAAGACCATGCTGCCGTTTTTGATCTTTGGCATTGTCGCGGGACTGTACTTTGTGCTTTCCTTCCCGCTGGCAAGGTTTGCCAAGTATCTGGAGAAGCGCATCGGCTTTACGATTTGACAGGAGGTAAAGTGGCATGGCCATGATTGAAGTCAAAAGCATTACGAAAAGCTTTCCGGTGAAAAAATACGACCAGGCGGCGAAGAAATACGTCAAGGATACCCTGACAGTGCTGCGTGATTTCTCGGTGAATTTCGATCAGGAGGGCGTGACCGTCCTGCTTGGTCCGAGCGGCACCGGCAAATCCACGCTGCTCAGATGCATCAACGGCTTGGAGACCATCGACAAGGGCGATATCATCGTGGACGGCATGTCCGTCAGGGACAAGCACCAGCTGCGCAAGATTCGGGAGACCTGCGGCATGGTGTTCCAGCAGACAGTGCTCTTTCCGCATCTGGACGTGATGGACAACCTCACTCTCGCGCCTTGCACGCTGTTGGGCATGAGCAAGAAGGATGCCGTCGAGCGCGCAAAGCAGCTGCTGGACAAGGTCGGCCTGCTGAGCAAGGAAAAGGCGCGGCACAACGAGCTGTCCGGCGGCGAGCAGCAGCGCATTGCCATCGCCAGAGCGCTGATGATGAACCCCAAGGCGCTGCTTCTGGATGAGATCACCTCCGCCCTCGATCCTGAAATGACCAGCGAGGTGCTGGCGATCCTTGAAAACCTCGCCTCTGAGGGCGTGTGCATGCTGGCCGTGACCCATGAAATGGCTTTTGCGCAGCACGTCGCCAGCCGCATACTGTTCATGGACAAAGGCTCATTGGTTTGCGACGCGAGCAAGGATGATTTCTTCACCATTTACAGGAAGGAAAACGAGCGCATTGCCAGCTTCCTGAAGTTTATCGGGGAATAAACGCTGCCTGCCGCAGTTTGGCATATGTGTTTTCCCATTCATTCGAAAGGAGTTCGGTATGAAGAAATATCTGATGGAGGTCTGCTGCGGCAGCGTTGAAGATGTATTGCAGGCGGAGCGCGGCGGAGCGGATCGGGTGGAGTTGAATTCCTGCCTGTTTCACGGCGGCCTGACGCCTTCGATCGGCACGCTCAGGCTTGCGAAGGAGCTGTCATCCCTGCCGCTGATGACGATGGTCCGACCCCGCCAGGGAGGCTTTTGCTATACCGATGTTGAATTCAGGACCGCGCTGGCGGATGCCGAGGCGCTGCTGGATAACGGCGCAGACGGCTTGGTATTCGGCTTTCTGAAGTCAGACGGCAGCCTGGACGTGGAGTGCTGCAGAGAACTTGTGCGCCTGGCCGGCAATAAAACCAAGGTGTTTCACCGGGCCATTGACGTGGCGGACGATTGGAAGCGCATGCTGGGACAGCTGATCGGACTGGGCATTGACCGCGTGCTGACCAGCGGATGCGCTCCGGACGTATTCTACGGCATAGATGTGGTCCGGGAGATGGTTGAATTTGCCCAGGGCGCCATTCAGATCCTCCCTGGCGCAGGAATCAATTTGAAAAATGTAGACAGGATTGTCGAAGCCACCGGGTGCGACCAGGTCCACGTGGCGCAGTTTACACATTATACGGACACTTCTACGGCCAACAATCGCAGCATATTCTATGGCGGAGCGCTGTATCCGCCCGAGGACCGCTATGAA
Organism: Clostridia bacterium; assembly: GCA_017537105.1. GTDB lineage: Bacteria > Bacillota > Clostridia > Christensenellales > Aristaeellaceae > UBA2862. The sequence continues at coordinate 4,938 of JAFWBZ010000219.1, forward strand.
GTGATCGACGGCGCTTATATCGCGGAACTCCGACAGCACCTCCAGTAAGTCCACTCGGGATGGACTATACCAGGTTTCAGGCGAGACCGACAAGGGCGCGTCCATCGAGGCCTGCTCCTCCGCACCCATTCGGAGGGAACAAAAGGATTCCTGATGCTTCGCCCGGAGCGGCCATGCTGCACGGTCGCTCCGGGCGAAGGCAGGAATCCCTTTTTGATGGGACATACTGTTCCCCAGGCTGCAATCACTTGAAGACATGATATTTGCCGTCATGGAACGTTGCCTGCGGGCAGATCGCGTGGATATTCCATCGAAATGCTCCGACTCCGCCTATTTCATGCTTGCATGATCTCGCCTTTTGTTGTACAATACCAACGTTCTGCAAATATGTAGGAAGTTGGGTGAAACGACATGAACGACAGAGAACGGCTCGGAACTCGATTGGGCTTTATCATGCTTTCGGCGGGCTGCGCCATAGGCTGCGGCAACGTCTGGAAGTTCCCCTGGATGTGCGGACAGTTTGGCGGCGGCGGCTTCGTGGTGGTGTACATACTGTGCCTGTTGCTGCTGGGCATGCCGGTGATGGTGATGGAGTTTGCCGCGGGGCGCGCGGCGCAGACCAGCCCGGTTCGCCTGTTCCAGAAGCTGGAGAAGCCCAGGGGCAAGTGGGGCTTCATGGGCTATGTATCGCTGCTGGGCAACATTGCGCTGATGGCCTTCTATTGCGTGGTGACGGGCTGGATCCTCTACTACTTCTACCGATTTGCCACGGGCCGGGTGCAGGATCTGGGCTTCTTGCCGATGATCACCAATCCCTCGGTGAATGTGATCTTTTTGGAAGTCACCGTGGTGCTGGCCTTCCTGATCCTCAGCTTTGGCCTGCAGGGCGGCCTGGAGCGCGTGACCAAGTTCATGATGGTGGCGCTGTTGGTTCTGATGCTGGTGCTGGCGTGGCACAGCCTTACCCTATCCGGCGCGAAGGCGGGTGTGCGCTTCTATCTGGTGCCCGACCTGTCCAAGATCGACGGCAGCGTCATCGTGGGCGCAATGAACCAGGCCTTCTTCACACTGTCCCTCGGCATGGGCAGCATGGCCATCTTCGGCAGCTATATCGACAAGAAGCATGCGCTGCTGGGCGAGGCGGTGAATGTCATCGCGCTGGACACCTTCGTGGCGCTGGTCGCGGGACTGATCATGTTTCCGGCCTGCTTCTCCTATGGCGTGGAGGTCAATTCCGGCCCGAGTCTGCTGTTTGATACCATGGCCAGCGTATTTGCCAACATGACCGGCGGCCGCTGGTGGGGTGCGCTGTTCTTCCTGTTCATGGTGTTCGCGGCCATGTCCACGGTGTTGGCGGTGTGCGAGAACATATTGGCCATGGTGCGCGAGCTGACGGGCTGGAGTCGCCCGAAGGGCAGCCTGGTCTGCGGCATCGGCGTGTTCCTGCTGGGATTGACCACGGCGCTGGGCTACAGCGTGCTGCACTTCCAGCCCTTCGCCGAGGGGAGCGCCTGGCTGGATTTCTGGGATTTCATTGTCAGCACCAATGTGCTGCCTCTGGGCTCGCTGGTGTTCGCGCTGTTCTGCTGCAATCGCTTCGGCTGGGGCTGGGATAACTTCGTCGCCGAGGCGAATGCCGGCAGAGGCATGAAGGTGAAGCCGTGGATGAAGCCCCTATTCCAGTGGTTCGTGCCCGCGGCGATACTGTTCATCTACGTCTACGGCATGATCACGTTCAAGTGGCGGTAATGGCCGTGACTTGCAGAAGGGCCGCTCCTTCCGGGTGAACGGACATGGGGCGGCCGTTTTGCAAGGACTGTTTGTACGAGCGGCGGATGCGTCCCGCGAGAATGCGCCGTTTTGTACGAGTCGTCAGGTTTTGTCCGGAAAAGGGGGATTGGACTGTGGAATACATCAGGGTCACCGGGGAGAATCTGGACAGCGAACACATCTGCTGTGCCATCTCCAACAACAGGGACATTCAGGTGGCGTCAAAAAAGGCGTGGCTGGCGGAGCGCTTTGACGACGGCCTCGTCTTCCTGAAGAGCGTCGAGCGCGGGAAATGCTTCATCGAGTACATCCCCGCCGAAAACGCGTGGAATCCGATAGACGCCGAGGGCTACATGTATATCGACTGCCTCTGGGTCTCCGGCTCGTTCAAGGGTCACGGCTATTCAAACGACCTGCTCGCCGCATGTATTTCCGACAGCAGGGAGAAGGGCAGACAGGGCCTGTGCATCCTTTCGTCCGCAAAGAAGAAGCCGTTTCTTGCCGATTCCCAGTATCTGCAATACAAGGGGTTCAAGGTCTGCGACGAAGCGGATAACGGCATTCAACTGTGGCATCTTCCCTTCTCCTCCGATGCAAATGTGCCGCGGTTCAGGGATTGCGCGAGGCATCCCCGCGTCGACGGGATGGGGTATGTGCTCTACTACACGAATCAATGCCCCTTCAATGCGAAGTATGTTCCCATTGTCGAAGAGACCGCCAGGGCGAACGGCATTCCATTCCAGGCGATCCGTCTGCAAAGCAAGGAGGAAGCCCGGAATGCGCCGACGCCGATCACAACCTATGCGCTTTTTTACAACGGGGAATACCTCACCAACGAGCAGATGAATGACAAGAGGTTTTTAAAGCTGGCATCCAGGCAAGAAACTACGATGTCGTGAGTCGCTGTTGATACAGACGCGGATGATCACAGCGAAGGAGTCTCTGTTTCTGATGTGACCGGAGCGCAGACAGATTTTGCCAGACAGGAGGTGAACCGCCATGGCAGACAGGGTTATCCTGCACGCGGATTGCAACAACTTCTTTGCCTCCTGCGAATGCCTGGAGCGCCCGGAGCTGAGGACCGTGCCCATGGCGGTGGCGGGGGACCCGGAGAACCGCGTGGGCGTGGTGGTGGCTAAGAATGAGCTGGCCAAGAAGTTCGGCATCAAGACCACGGACACCGTCTACGCGGCGAAAAAGAAGTGCCCGGGCATCGTCTGCGACGGATCCCTTCCCTGCCTGGTGGCCATATTTGCGTCGGCCCTGGCAGGCCTGCAGACCGTCCTTCTGGATGAGAACGCATCGGAAGAGCTTCTCAGGGGACAGATCATGCAGACGGATATCGACATGCTCTGGTGCAGCGACGATGACCTTCTGGGAGAACTGGAAAGCGCCCTGA
>JAFWBZ010000220.1 GCA_017537105.1 Clostridia bacterium
CTCCAACCGGAACGTGATGCCGAAGCGATCCCGTAGAGGGCTGGTCAGCATGCCTGCCCGCGTGGTCGCGCCGATCAGCGTGAACTTGGGCAGATCCAGCCGAATGGATCGCGCGGACGGGCCCTTGCCGATCATGATGTCCAGCGCGTAGTCCTCCATGGCCGGGTAGAGCACCTCCTCCACCTGGTGGCTGAGGCGGTGGATCTCGTCGATGAACAGCACGTCGCCGGCGTTCAGGTTGGTGAGGATCGAGGCCAAATCCCCGGCGCGCTCGATGGCAGGCCCGCTGGTGACGCGGATGTTGTGGCCCATCTCCGAAGCGATGATGCCCGCCAGCGTGGTCTTGCCCAGGCCCGGCGGGCCATAGAGCAGGATGTGGTCCAGCGGCTCCCGGCGGGCGATGGCCGCCTGCATGTAGACCGTCAGGCTCTCCTTCAGCTTGTCCTGGCCGAAGTATTCCGCCAGGGAGTGCGGTCGCAGCGAAAGCTCCGCCGCGTCCTCCTCCTCGCGGAAGCCCGTGGTGATGACCCGTTCTTCATCCATCATGATGCTGTACCTCCGTAGGTGATGGGGGAGTGGACCGTGGGGTGCCGGAAACGGTCTCCGGTCGGGTTGTGGTTCTCAGATTATTTGGACTACTTCACGCCGCGGCCCCGCCGCAGCACGTCGGCTGCGAAGGTCCTGAGCGTTCCCACCCGCAGGGCCAGGCAGCAGACGAAGTAGACGGCCAGGGAGACGCCCGAGCAGGCGGCCAGCCGGAGGAACACCCGGCCCATGCCAAATACCTCGGGCAGCGCTCGATGCATGGCGAGGCAGACCGCCGCGGCAGCCAGCGTGGAAACGGCGATCTTCAGGAAGTCCGGCAGCATGGCGCGCAGGCCGAGGAGGCCGAAGCGCTTTCGAAGCTGGAACAGCAGCACGACGGTCCCCGTGTAGCCCGCGATGGAGGTGGCCAGCGCGAGGCCGTTCGCCCCCATGAAGATGCGCAGGATCAGGTTCAGCACGATGTTGGTCGCGACCACCAGGCAGGAGACGCGGAAGGGGGTCCGGGTGTCCTGCATGGCGTGGAACATGCGGTTCATGAAGTCGCGCAGGCCAAATGCCAGCACGCCGATGATGTAGAAGACCAGCACGCCCGCCGTGACCCGCACGGAATCCATGCCGAAGGCGCCGCGCATATAGGCGAACTTGATGACGTCCGTGGACAGCACCACGGCGATGGTGACGATCGGCAGGATCACCAGCGCGATGACCAGCACGCTGCGGCGCAGCACGTCCAGCATGCCGTCGGTGTCCCGGGAGGCAGCCAGCTTGCTGAGCTTCGAGAACATGATGGTGGTCAGCGGGAGCAGCAGTACACCCTGCACAAACTGCACCAGCCGGTAGGCGTAGCTCATGGCGGAGATGTCGCCGGGATTCAGTCCGGAGGCCAGCGCGTGGTCGATCATGTGGTTCAGCTCGCTGATGCCCATGGCCAGCAGCGCGGGCCCGGCCAGCTGCACCAGCCGGTGAAACCGCTTGTCCCCGAAGTCGATGACGGGCGTATAGGTAAACCAGCCGCGCAGGAAGGGGACGAGGATCAACAGCTGCAGGATGTTTGCCGCAAATACACCCCAGCCCACGGCGGCGATGCCGTAGCGCCGGGAGAAGAACACGGCGGCGGCGATCACGCTGAAATTCAGGGGAAAGCCGGTCAGCTGCGCCGCCACGTACTTTTCCGTGGCGTTGAGCAGACTGGCGACGCTGACGGAGGTGATGTTGAACACCAGCGACAGCAGCATGATGCGCACGAGCTTCACTGTGAGCGCGGCCTTTTCGGCGTCAAAGCCCACGTAGATGATCCGCACCAGCGGCCGGGCCAGCGCGTAGAACAGCGCGGAGATCACCAGCGCCGCCAGCGCGAACAGGTTGATCGTGTTGCTGGCAAAGTGATTGGAGCGGTCCAGTCCCTGCTGCTCCCGCTCCTGAACGTACAGCGGAATCAGCGTGGCCGAGATGCAGGAGGTGAACAGCAGCACCGGCAGGTAGAAGAGGCTGTAGGCGGACACGTAGGCGTCGTTTTCAATGCCCGTGCCGAAGTAGGCGGCCAGCGTCATGTCCCGGATAAAGCCGGAGAGCTTGCTCAGGATGACGACCACGGTGACCAGCATGGTAGCCTTGAAGACCTTTTGACTGCGAGCCAAGGCGAAACCCCTCCACAATATTCATTCCCGGGCAGTATAGCATACGCGGGTTAAAAGTTCAGTCATACAGGGGGCGAACGGAGGAATTTTATCGGGCGTTCGAGAACCCTTCTCTGAATTCCGGCAGAGATGCCCTCCTGTGGCACCATCCGCGGGAGAAAAACGCGTGTTTTTCATAAGGAGACACATTTAACGCCAGCATCACATGGTTTTGACATCAGCGGTGTACTATAATAAAGTCCAATTCAGCCTTGAAGGGGGAAGAAAACCATGAATCGCGTGTACAATTTTGCGGCGGGTCCTTCGGCGATGCCGGAAGCGGCACTTCGCCAGGCGGCCCAGGAGATGCTCGACTTCAACGGTTCGGGGATGTCCGTGATGGAGATGAGCCATCGCTCCAAGGCGTATCAGGATATTTTTGACGAGACCGAAGCGCTGCTCCGGGAGCTCATGCACATTCCGGACACCTATTCCGTGCTGTTCCTGCAGGGGGGCGCCACGGGACAGTTCGCGGCGATTCCCATGAATCTGCTGCGCGAGGGCGGCAGCGCGGACTACGTGGACAGCGGAAACTTTGCCCACGGCGCCATGGTCGAGGCGAAGAAATACGGCGACATCCGCTGCGTCGCGTCCTCGAAGGACGAAAACTATATCCGCATTCCTGCGCTGGACAAAGCAGCTTTTAACCCGGAAGCGGACTACTTTTACATCACCACGAACAACACCATCTTCGGCACCCGCTATCCCGAGCTGCCGGAGACGGGCGACGTGCCGCTGGTGGCGGACATGTCCTCCAACATTCTCAGCGAGGTCTTCGACATCAACCGCTTCGGCGTGGCCTATGCGGGCGCGCAGAAGAACGTCGGCCCCGCGGGCCTGACCCTTGTGATCGTGCGCCGGGATCTGCTGGGACGCGCCCGTTCCATCTGCCCGAAGGTGATGAACTGGACGGTGATGACCGAGAAGGGCTCCATGCTGAACACCCCGCCGACCTACGCCATCTACATGGCGGGCCTGTGCATGAAGTGGCTGAAGGCCCAGGGCGGCGTCGAGGGCATCGAGCAGGTGAACCTGGAAAAATCCAAGCTGCTCTACGACGTGCTGGACGCCTCCGACTTCTACCGTGCGCCGGTGGTTCCCGCCTATCGCAGCCGCATGAACGTGACCTTTACCACGCCCAGCCCGGAGCTGGACGCCGCCTTCGTAAAGGCTGCCGCCGGGGAGGGCTTGGTGAGCCTGAAGGGGCACCGCCTGGTGGGCGGCATCCGCGCCAGCATCTACAACGCCATGCCCATTGAAGGCGTCCGGAAGCTTGCAGAGTTCATGAAGAAATTCGAAATGGAGAATCGATAATGTTCAACATCAAGAAGATGAACGCCATCTCCCCGGTGTACTACGGCATTCTTCCCGGCGGAGAGTACAACGTCAATACGGACATTGAGAACCCGGACGCCATTTTTGTTCGGTCCGCGAACCTGCACGAGATGGACATCAATGAAAATCTGCTGTGCGTGGCCCGCGCCGGCGCGGGCGTGAACAACATCCCGCTGGACCGGCTGGCGGAGCACGGCGTGGTGGTATTCAACTCCCCCGGCGCGAATGCCAACGCCGTGAAGGAGCTGGTGATCGCGGGCCTGTTGCTGGCGTCCCGCAGGATCGCCGACGGCATCGAGTGGTGCAAGACGCTCTCCGACGGGGAAACCACCGTGGAAAAGCAGGTGGAGTCGGGCAAGAATCGCTTCATCGGGCCGGAGCTGGACGGCAAGACGCTGGGCGTCATCGGCCTGGGCGCCATCGGCGTGCTGGTGGCCAACGCGGGCGTCGCTCTGGGCATGAACGTGCTGGGCTACGACCCCTATATCTCCGTGGATCACGCCTGGCGGCTGTCCCGATCGGTCACCCACGCGATGTCCATCGACGAGGTGATCGAGAAGAGCGATTACATCACGCTGCACGTGCCGCTGCTGGATTCCAACCGCAACATGATCGATGCCGGGGCGCTGTCCCGGATGAAGAATTCCGCGGCACTGCTGAACTTTGCCCGGGGAGGGCTGGTGAACATCGACGACGTGAAGGCCGCGCTGGACGCGGGCGAGCTTCGCGCCTACGTCACCGACTTCCCGGAGGCGAAGCTGATCGGCCAGAAGAACGCCATACTGATGCCGCACCTGGGCGCCTCTACCCCGGAGAGCGAGGACAACTGCGTGCGCATGGTGGCCCGCCAGGTCAACGACTACCTGAAGTACGGATCCATCGTCAATTCCTGCAACTATCCCAATTGCCCGCTGGGCCGGCCCGCGATGCCGCGCATCGCCGTGATGCACAAGAACGTGCCCAACGTCATCAACACGATCACGCAGGCGGTGTCCGGCGAGGGTCTGAACATCGAAAACATGGTCAACCAGTCCCGGGGCATCTACGCCTACACGGTGCTGGACGTGGACGCCAAGCCCAGCAGCCTGCTGCGGGAAAAGCTGCAGGCGCTGGACACGGTGTATCGCGTGCGGCTGCTGATGCCGTAACGGGAGGGAGGGCCGCTGATTTCCCTGTCCTTTGGTGCGATCCCGACGCACAGCCGTCGGGATCGATTTGGATTTTGGACTGAGCATCGCGCTACCATGGCAAATGAGGTGTACTATGATGAACGCATTGAAGACCGCGGAGATCCTGCTGCCCCGGGAGGACGTCGACCTGTCAAAGTGGGCGGTGGTGGCCTGCGACCAGTTCACCGCGCAGCCGGAGTACTGGAGCGAGGTGGAGAGCCTCGTGGGGGATGCGCCGTCCGCAGTGCGGGTGACGCTGCCGGAGGCATGGCTGGACGAGCGGGAGGCGCGCATCCCAGCCATCCACGCGGCCATGCGGAACTACCTGGAGCAGGGCATATGGCAGACTGCTGTGGAGGACGGCTTTATGCTCGTCGAGCGGGACACCGCCGCGGGAACGCGGCCCGGGCTGCTGGTGTGCCTGGACCTGGAATGCTATGACTTTTCTCCGGACTCTCAGAGTCTGATCCGCCCGACGGAGGGCACGGTCATCAGCCGGGTTCCGCCGCGGGCGAAGATACGGGCCGGTGCGGCGGTGGAGCTGCCCCACGTGATGATGCTGATCGACGACCCCGGCTGCACGGTGATCGAGCCGCTGCTGGCAAGGAAGGGATCGCTGCGCCCGCTGTACGACTTCGAATCGATGCAGCGCGGCGGCCATCTGCGGGGCTGGGCCGTGGAGGGCGATGAGACGCGGGGCGTGTTCGCGGCCATCGATGCACTGAATGCACGGGCGGACGGCCTGTTGTACGCGGTGGGCGATGGCAACCACTCGCTGGCGGCGGCCCGGCAGTGTTGGCTGAATCTCCGGGAATCGCTGACGCCGGAGCAGCGGGAGCGCCATCCCGCGCGCTGGGCGCTGGTGGAACTGGTGAACCTCGCCTGCCCGGCCCTGCAATTCGAACCCATCCACCGCGTGCTGTTCCACGTCGACCCCACAGCGCTGATCGAAGCGTACCGGGCAGCCCTGCGGGCTGATGGCGCGGACGAGGGCGAGGGGGAGGACCTGATCGCCTTTGACGCCAGCCGGGAGTGGCGCTTCAAGTCCACCCAGCATCCGCTCCGGCGCTTGCAGGCATTTCTGGACGGCTACCTCGCGGAGCACCCGGAGGCGGAGATCGACTACATTCACGGCGAGGCTGCCCTGCGCGCGCTGGTGTCCCGGCCGGACGCCATGGGCTTCATGCCCCGGGCCTTTGACAAGGCAGAGTTGTTCGGCTACATCCGGCGGTGGGGCGTGCTGCCCCGCAAGACCTTCTCCATGGGCGAGGCCAACGAGAAGCGCTACTACCTGGAGGCGCGGCGCATTCTTTGACGTGTCTATCGAAAAACACCCCCGAATACAATGCTTCGGGGGTGTTTTCATGCGCATACCGTGGGAACTGGTGGCGTCCTTTGCCTTCGGATTGGCACTCTTGTGCCTGATCGGATATCTCCTCTTGATTCCCCGGAGGTTCGTGTGGCGCCTGGTGGCGGGCGGCGTCATGGGTGCGCTGGCGCTGTGGGCGGTGAACCTGCTGGGGTCACTGGTGGGCTTCTCGGTGGCGGTCAATCCCTTCACCGCCATGGCGGTGGGGTTCCTCGGACTGCCCGGCGCGGCGCTGGTGGTGGCGCTGCAGCTGTTGCTGTAGAATTGCGGGATGGGCGCATGCCCAACCCCCCGCAAC
>JAFWBZ010000013.1 GCA_017537105.1 Clostridia bacterium
CGCCGGGATGCGCGCGCAGGTCGACCACGCTGAACAACCCGATCTGGCGCATGCGCACTTTGAAGTGGTAGGACTCGTTCTTGTCCGGCACGATGCGGATGCAGCCCTCGTCGGGGTAGTGGGCGTGGTCTTCGTAGGGGATATACTTGCCATTGTCGTCCACCAGCAGCGGCTTGTAGCGAAAATAGGAGCGGAGCGGATTGTCCTCCTCCAATATACCAATGGACAGTTTGCCGGGCAATGACATGGAAAAAACCTCCCTGAGTAAACGGAACGCCGTCGACGCGGTTCGCGAACATGCGTGCCTGGACGTCGGCGGTGCGTATTGCAATCAAAGCATTGTTTGTTATAAGCTTATGATCGTCTTACATTCATGCGTTACAAACATTACTTTCGTGTTAATTGTAACATTGAAGCGAATGGCTTGTCAAGCAAAGAGACAACTTATTAACAAAACTGGCAGAATGTTCGTTTTTTATTGATGGTATTAGCGAATTGTTGCGATGAGCGCGGTCGCTTGACGCGGATGATACCGCCGGATATAATTGTAGTAGAGAAACATACTGCGGGAGGTTGTGGATATGAAGACGATCGGCATCGGCGTGATCGGCTGGGGCTTTATGGGGAAGACGCACACGCAGGCGCTCAGGAGCCTGCCGCTGTACTACCAGGACGCGGACTTCCGGGTGGCCCTGAAGTGCGTGTGCGCGCGGCACATCGAAAACGCGCGCGCGGCGGCGCGGGACGCTGGGTTCGAGCGTTACACCGACGACTATCGGGAGCTCCTGGCCATGCCGGACATCGACGTGGTGTCGGTCTGCACCCCGAACGAGCGGCACGAGGAAATGGTGATCGCGGCGATCCGCGCGGGCAAGCACGTGTACGTGGACAAGCCGCTGGCCGTGACCGGCGAGAGCGCGGACCGCATCGCGCGTGCCGCGGCGGAATCGGACGTGTTCACGCAGATGGTGTTCAACATCCGCTACTTCCCAGCCACGATGCGCACCAGGCAGCTGGTGGAGGAGGGGCGGATCGGCGAGGTGCTGTCGTTCAACGCGCGCTATCTTCACTCCGGCTCCATCGACCCGAACAAGCCCATCGGCTGGAAGCTCCAGGCGCAGGGCGGCGTGCTGCTGGACATGGGCAGCCACGCGCTGGACCTGGTCACATGGCTGGCGGGCTGGCCGAAGCGGGTGTTCTGCAAACTGCGCACGCTCTATCCCGAGCGGCCCGACGGCAAGGGCGGCGTGGAGCGCGCGCTGGGCGACGACCAGATCCAGGCGTTCCTGGAACTGGAAAACGGCGCGGTGGGCTGCGTGGAGGCCAGCAAGATCGCCACGGGCACGAACGACGAGATGACGCTGGAGATCCGCGGCACGAAGGGCGCGCTGATCTGGCGGTCGATGGACCCCAGCTACCTGTACTTCTACGACAACACGCTGCCGGAGGCCCCGCTGGGCGGCATGCGCGGCTTCACGCAAATCGAGTCCGTGCAGCGCTATCCCGCGCCGGGCGGCAAGTTCCTGCCGGTGAAGAACGCCGTCGGCTGGGATCGCGGGCACCTGCACTGCTATTTCAGCTTCCTGGATGACGTGGCGCACGGCCGCAGGCCCGAAAACGGCGTGGCCGAAGGCGCGCGGCTCCAGCGCCTGATGGACGCGCTGAAGCGGTCCGACGCGGTCGGCGCGTGGGTGGATTTCGAAGGATAGTGGATCCAAACTGTCTCTACCTATTATTTAAGGTGCTTCGCTTCGGCGAGGCGCCTTATTTTTCGCCCTGCGTGCGCTTGCCGGAAAAGCCGTCGATGTCCATGCGCAGGATGTTTACCCGGCTCATGGGCATCCCGTCCACCTTGCGCAGCCGCAGCGTCTGCTCGGCGTGGTCGCCCTCCAGGCAGTGGAACAGCCTGACGAGCGCGGCGCGTTTTTCAGCCTCGTCGTCGAGCTCGCGCACCACGCCGGTACAGATGACGCTCTGGAAGCGGTGGCGGCACTGGCCGTAGAGGTAGCCGTCGTCCCGCAGGATGAGCGCGCAGGTGCGGGGGTGGGCGCGCAGGGCCTCGATCTTCTCGCCCACGAAGCCCGTGTGGAAGTAGAGGCAGTTTTCGTTCCGGTCCCAGCCGAGGCTCAGCGGCACGCAGCAGGGCTCGCCGTCCGGCTTGACCATGGACAGCACGGCGTACTTTGCCTGCGCGATGACCGCCCAGATCTCGTCCGCGTCGTCGAAGTTCAAGTGGGCCTTTCGGGAGTGGTAGCGCCGGATCTCATCGTCCCTCATGGTTCGGACCTCCTTCGGTTTCACCGCGCGCGTCGCCGGACCTCAGGCTCGACGGCGTGCGGCCGTATTGCTTGCGAAACGCCCGCGAGAAGTAGTTGTAATCCGGGAAGCCGCAGCGCTCCGCGATC
>JAFWBZ010000221.1 GCA_017537105.1 Clostridia bacterium
GAGGACCTGGAGAAGTACTACATGCGCTGCTACGAGGCCTACAACCGCATCTACGCGCGCTGCGGCGTGCCGGAGGTCGTGGCCGTGGCCAGCGACAGCGGCATGATGGGCGGCAAGGTGAGCCACGAGTACATGCTGCTGACGGACGTGGGCGAGGACACCATCGTGCTCTGCAAGGACTGCGACTACCGAGCCAACATGGAGGCCGCGCCCTGCCTGCTCGAAAATGAGCCCGGCGAGATCGCGCCGCTTCAGAAGGTGGCCACCCCGGACTGCAAGACCATCGAGGACCTTTGCGCCCTCTTGAAGATCAGCCCGAAGCAGACCTGCAAGGCGGTCATGTACCAGCGCAACGCGGACGACAGCTTCGTGGTCGCGTTCATCCGCGGCGACCTGGACGTGAACGAGACCAAGCTGCGCAACTACCTGAAGGCCGAGGTGCACCCGGCCGTCATCACCGAGGACAGCGGCATCCACGCGGGCTTCACCGGCCCCATCGGCCTGCCCGAGGGCGTGACCGTGGTGTACGACCGGAGCCTGCAGGGCATCGAGTGGTTCGCCACCGGCGCCTGCGAGGACGATGCGCACTACGTGGGCTTCAACATTGCCCGCGACGTGGGCGAGGTCGAGTATGTGGACGTGGCCAAGGCCTTCGACGGCGGCATCTGCCCCGTCTGCGGCAAGCCCCACATCTACACCAGCCGCGGCATCGAGGTGGGCAACATCTTCCAGCTGGGCACCAAGTACACCGAGAGCATGGACATGACCTACGTGGACCAGGACGGCAGCCTGAAGCACCCGATCATGGGCTGCTACGGCATCGGCGTGGGACGCCTGGCTGCCTCCGTGTGCGAGGCGCATCGGGATGACTACGGTCCCATCTGGCCCATCAGCATCGCTCCCTGGCACGTACAGATCTGCTCGCTGCGCGCCGACCAGCCGGAGGTGGCGGAGGCCAGCCAGAAGCTCTATGACGCGCTGACCGCCCGAGGCGTCGAGGTGCTGTGGGACGATCGCAGCGTTTCCGCCGGCGTCATGTTCTCCGACGCGGACCTGTTCGGCGTGCCGGTGCGCGTGGTCGTCAGCCCCAAGGGCCTGAAGAACGGCACCATTGAGATCGCTGCCCGCGACAAGAGTATGAAGGAGATCCTGCCCGTGGCGGAGGCCGAGGAATTCGTGTTCAATTACGTGACCGAGGCGCTGCGGAAGCTGGAGTGCAGACTGTAAGCAGAGGAAGCTGAAACGGGAGCGGCGCTGCCGGACTTGGATGCTGTTGGCATCGGGTTCGGCAGCGCCGCTCTTTGCTGTCTCGTCTTGGCGTGGGCTACGCCTGCATGCGCTGGATGAGAAGATCGGTGTATGCCTCTGCGGTCATCTCCCGGGGCTTTTCGCCCACGGCGTCCAGCGCGGACTCGAGCTTTTCCGCCAGCGCAGGCCGGGCGATGTGCCGGAGCAGCATCACGGCCGCGCGGAGGATGCTGGCGGGATTGGCAAAGCCGCCGCGGCCGGTCTCGATCATGCGGGGCGCGGAGCCGTGGATGGCCTCGAACATGGCGTACTGGTCGCCCAGGTTGGCGCTGCCGGCGGTGCCCACGCCGCCCTGGATCTGGGCGGCCTCGTCGGTGATGATGTCGCCGTACAGGTTGGGCAGCAGGAACACCTGGAACTTCGAGCGGGTCTTTTCGTCCACCAGCTTGGCGGTCATGATGTCGATGTACCAGTCCTCGACCTCGATGTCCGGGTACTCGGCGGCGATCTCGTGGCACAGGGCGGAGAAGGTGCCGTCGGTCTTCTTCATGATGTTGGCCTTGGTGACAATGGCCACGTACTTTTTGCCGTTCTGCTTTGCGTATTCAAAGGCGGCTCGGGCGATGCGCTTCGTCCCGGGGACGGTGGTCACCTTGAAGTCCATGCACAGCGTGCCGGGAATCTCCACTCCTCGGCTGCCCAACACGTATTCGCCCTCGGTGTTCTCGCGGAAGAAGATCCAGTCGATGCCCTGCTCCGGCACGGACACCGGGCGCACGTTGGCGTACAGGTCCAGCTCCCGGCGCATGGCCACGTTGGCGGATTCCATCGTGCCGCCCTTGGGGGTCTCCGTCGGGCCCTTCAGCAGCACGTCGCAGGTCTTGATCTCCGCCAGGATGTCCTTCGGAATGGCCTCGCCCACGGCCAGGCGGTTTTCGATGGTCAGGCCCTCGATGGGCTTGAGTACGATGCGGCCCGCGGCGATCTCTTCTGCCAGCAGCGCGCGCAGCACGCGCATGCTCTGCCCGGTGATGATCGGGCCGATGCCGTCGCCGTCGATCACGCCGATGGTGACCGTCTGAAGCTTCGAAAAATCCTTGGCAGGCGCAGCGTCGCGCATGCGCTCCGAACGGGCGATCTGCTCCTCCAGCAGGGCGCGAAACTGGCTGACGGCGTTCTCAACGTAATTCATATTGTGTGCCTCCTGTAGATGGTGTGGAGTGGATTGAGCTGCTCATTTCCCTGCCGTATAGGCCAGCAGGCCGCCGGCCTTGAGCATGGCCTTCTGACGGTCGGTGAAGTCGCAGGCGAGTTCGAAGGTCTCGCCGGTGGTCTCATCCAGCAGGGCGATGCGGCCGATGTCCATGCCCGCGTGGATGTCCCGGAGCGACAGCCGGTCGCCCTGATTCAGGCGGTCATAGTCCTCGGGATGGACGAAGGTCAGCGGCAGGATGCCGGCATTGATGAGGTTTGCCACGTGGATGCGGGCGAAGGACTTGGCGATGACTGCCCGCACGCCCAGATACAGCGGTACCAGCGCCGCGTGCTCCCGGGAGGAGCCCTGGCCGTAGTTGCTGCCGCCGACCAGAATCGTCTCTCCCGCCGCCTTGGCCCGCTCCGGGAAGGTCTCGTCGCACACGGCGAAGCAGAACTGAGACAGGTGCGGGATGTTCGAGCGATAGGGCAGGATCTTCGCGCCGGCGGGCATGATGTGATCCGTGGTGATGTTGTCGCCCACCTTCAGCGTCAACGGGGCAGAGATCTCGTCACCCACCGGGCGGCTGTCCGGGAAGGGTTTGATGTTGGGACCGCGCACGACCTCCACGCCCTTTGCCTCCTCGGGGTCGGCGGGCAGGAGCACGGCGGAATCGTCGATGCGGAACGCGGCGGGCATGCGGATCCCGGGCATCTCGCCCAGCAGCCGCGGATCCGTGATGGTGCCCGTCAGCGCCGCGGCCACGGCGGTCTCCGGGGAGACGAGATACACGCCGGCGTCAGCGGTGCCGCTGCGGCCCAGGAAGTTGCGGTTAAAGGTGCGCAGGGAGACGCCCGCGCTGTTGGGGCTGAAGCCCATGCCGATGCAGGGGCCGCAGGCGCATTCCAGCACTCGCGCGCCGGAGGCCAGGATGTCGTTCAGCGCGCCCGCTTCGGCCAGCATCGCCAGTACCTGACGGGAGCCGGGGGAGATGGAGAGGCTGACCGAGGGATCGATGGTCCGGCCCTTCAAAAGCGCCGCCACCTTCAGCATGTCTATCAGGCTGGAGTTGGTGCAGCTGCCGATGCAGACCTGATCCACCTTCGTGCCCTTCAGCGCAGAGACCTTCTTCACGTTGTCCGGGCTGTGGGGACAGGCGATGAGCGGCTCCAGCGTGGACAGGTCGATGTCGATCACGCGGTCGTATTCCGCGTCGGGATCGCTTTTCAGCTCCACCCACTGTTCGCCGCGGCCCTCGGCCTCCAGGAAGGCCCGGGTGATGTCATCGGAGGGGAAGATGGAGGTCGTCGCGCCCAGCTCGGTGCCCATGTTGGTGATGGTGGCGCGCTCCGGCACGGAGAGGGCCCGGATGCCCTCGCCGCCCCACTCGAGGATCGCGCCGACCCCGCCCTTGACGGAGAGGATGCGCAGGATCTCCAGGGAGACGTCCTTGGCGGTGACGAAAGGGCGCAGCCGACCGGTGAGGTTGACCTTGAACATCCTGGGCATGGTGATGTAGTACGCGCCGCCGCCCATGGCCACGGCCACATCCATGCCGCCCGCGCCGAAGGCCAGCATGCCGATGCCGCCGCCGGTGGGGGTGTGGCTGTCGGAGCCGATCAGTGTCTTGCCCGGCACGCCGAAGCGCTCCAGGTGGACCTGGTGACAGATGCCGTTGCCGGGCCGGGAGAAGCGGATGCCGTGTTTCCTCGCCACGGACTGGATGTAGCGGTGGTCGTCGGCGTTTTCGAAGCCACACTGGAGCGTATTGTGGTCGATGTAGGCCACGCTGAGCTCGGTGCGCACGCGGTCGATGCCCATGGTTTCAAACTCGAGGTAGGCCATCGTGCCGGTGGCGTCCTGGGTCAGCGTCTGGTCGATCCGCAGCGCGATCTCGTGGCCGGGAATCATCTCCCCGGAGACCAGATGGCTCGCGATGATCTTCTGTGCGAGGGTCATGCCCATGTCACTCCGCCTCCTTGTCCAGCGCCCTGTGGATGGCGTTGTTGATGTGTCGGTTCATGCGCTCCACCGCCTGGTCCGCGTCCCGGGCCGAGATGGCTTCGAGGATGGCCCGGTGCTCCCGCACCGAGTTGGCGGCGCGCTCCGGCGTTTGAATGGAGCTGCGCCGGTACTGCTGGATCTTCTTGTGCAGCCGGGACAGCGTGTCCTGGAGCACCAGGCTTCCGCAGCCGGCGTAGATGACCTCGTGGAAGCGGCCGTCCAGTGCCCGCAGGTGGTCCACGTCGCCCCGGGCCAGGTAAAACTCCTGGAAATCCACGGCCTCGTTCAGCTCCTTGATGCTGTCGGCGGTGGCGTTTTCCACGAAGGCGCGCACGGCGAGTTCCTCGATGCGCAGGCGGATTTCGGACATGTCCCGAAAGTCCTTGGGCGTGATGCCCAGCACCATCGTGCCCTTGGGCGTGTCCTCGATGAGGTGCTCCTGGAACAGCCGCCGGAGCGCCTCCCGCACCGGCGTGCGGCTCACGCCCAGCTCGCTGCACAGCTGCAGCTCCGTCACGATCTGGCCCCGCTGGTATTTTCCGCTCAGGATGTCCGATTCCAGGTGCTCATAGACCTGGTCGGAGAGGGATACGGTCTTGTAGTCCATCATATTCTGCATAAACCTCCTTGCGTGGAGCGGTGGGTGTTCATCGCCTACAGCCTCCGGTATTGTCCGCCGCTGATCTCCTCGATCTTGGCCTCCAGCTCGTCGTTGGACAGGGCGGTCTGGCGGCCGCCGGCGTACTCGGCGTCGATCCAGGCCTTGAGCTCGATCACCAGGTCGCTCTTCTTGTCCACCTGCTCGTCGCCCTCGAGGCCGTAGTTGTCGTTGATCCAGTAGGCGATGCCCGCCAGGCCGCTGGACTTGCCCAGCATCACCGAGGGGCTGCGGCCCAGCAGCTTCTTGGTGTTGAAGATGGTGTAGACCTCGGCGTCCTTCAGCAGGCCGTCGGCGTGGATGCCGGCGCGGGTCGTGTTGAACTGGCGGCCGACGAAGGGCGTCATCACCGGAATGTCGTAGCCGATCTCGTCGCGGAAGTACCGGGCGATGTCGGTGATCGCGGTGGTGTCCATGCCGTCCAGCGAGCCGCGCAGGCTGGCGTACTCCATCACCATGGCCTCCAGCGGGATGTTGCCGGTGCGCTCGCCGATGCCCAGCAGCGAGCAGTTGACCCCCGAGGCGCCGTACAGCCAGGCGGTGGAGGCGTTGGCCACGGCCTTGTAGAAGTCGTTGTGGCCATGCCACTCCAGCATCTCGCTGGGCACGTCGGAGTAGTGCTGCAGGCCGTAGATGATGCCCGGCACGCTGCGGGGCAGCGCCACCTCGGTATAGGGCACGCCGTAGCCCATGGTGTCGCAGGCGCGGATCTTCACCGGAATGCCCGCATCCTGGCCCATCTGCATCAGCGCGTTGACAAAGGGCACCACGAAGCCGTAGAAGTCCGCCCGGGTGATGTCCTCCAGGTGGCAGCGGGGCATGACCCCGGCCTCGAAGGCGTCCGCCACCGTCTTCAGGTAGTATTCCATGCACTGCTTGCGGCTCATCTGCATCTTCTTGAAGATGTGGTAGTCGCTGCACGAAACCAGGATGCCCGTTTCGCGGATGCCCAGGTCCTTCACCAGCTTAAAGTCCTCCCGCGTGGCCCGGATCCAGGTGGTGATCTCCGGAAAGCGATAGCCCAGGTCCATGCAGCGCTGGATGGCCTCGCGGTCCTTCTTGGAGTAGACGAAGAACTCCGTCTGCCGGATGACGCCGTAGGGACCGCCCAGGCGGGCCATCAGCTTATAGAGCTCCACGATCTGTTCCACCGTGTACGGCTCCACCGACTGTTGGCCGTCCCGGAAGGAGGTATCCGTGATCCAGATGTCCTCCGGCATGCCCATCGGCACGCGCCGGTGGTTGAAGGCCACCCGCGGGACCTCGTCGTAGGGGTAGATGTCCCGGTACAGGTTGGCCTCCGGCACGTCCTGCAGCGAGTATTTGTACTGCCTCTGTTCCAGCAGGTTCGTCTTGTTGGACATTTCCAGCATGCGATCATCTCCTTGGACGCCCGCCGCTTTTGCACGGCAGAGCGATGCGATATGTGGGTATTATTGTATACAAGGATGCAAGGCTTGTCAAGCGAATCGCAGAAAGATAACAATCCCATCATTTAACACAGCCTGCTTGAAAGTCCCTGCAAAATCTGATACCCTATTACAGAAATAATCTTCGACAAAGAGGGGTACGGCAATGGCAAAGCTCACGATGGACAAGCTGGTTGCGCTGTGCAAGAACCGCGGCTACATCTTCGCGGGTTCCGAGATCTACGGCGGCCTGGCGAATACCTGGGATTACGGCCCGCTGGGCGTGGAATTCAAGAACAACGTGAAGAAGGCCTGGTGGCGCAAGTTCGTGCAGGAGAGCCCCTACAACACGGGTCTGGACTGCGCGATCCTGATGAACCGCGAGGTGTGGGTGGCGTCCGGCCACGTGGGCGGCTTCAACGACCCGCTGATGGACTGCAAGGCCTGCAAGGCGCGATTCCGCGCAGACAAGCTGATCGAGGACTACACCAAGGGTGAGGAGACCGGAGACGGCTGGACGAACCAGGAGCTGGAGAGCTTCATCGCCGAGCACGACATCGTCTGCCCCGTCTGCGGCAAGAAGGACTTCACGGGCATTCGCCAGTTCAACCTGATGTTCAAGACCTTCCAGGGCGTGAACGAGGATTCCGCGGCGGAGCTCTATCTGCGTCCGGAGACCGCCCAGGGCATCTTCGTGAACTTCCAGAACGCCATGCGCACCACCCGCAAGAAGCTGCCCGCGGGCATCGCGCAGATCGGCAAATCCTTCCGCAACGAGATCACCCCCGGCAACTTCATCTTCCGCGTGC
>JAFWBZ010000222.1 GCA_017537105.1 Clostridia bacterium
AACGCCATGCCCCTGATCGGCGGCGGCATCGAGCTGCTGGACTTCATCCCGGACTACGTGATCGTGTCCGGCTACTTCGCCATCTGCAACGCGACCCTCGAGGACAGCGACATCAACCTCGCCGCCGAGCTCGTGAACGCGATCGGCCAGGCCATCGGCCTCGCCCTGGACAAGGCCATCCTCTACGGCCGCAACGCCGACAGCGCGACCCGGATGCCGCTGGGCATCGTGACCCGCCTGAAGCAGGAGAGCCAGCCGGCCGGCTATTCCGCCACCGCCCGCGACTGGGAGGACCTGCACACCTCCAACGTGAAGACCATCGCCAACACCGTGACCGACCTGAACCTGTTCACCACGATGCTGGGCAATCTGGCTGCAGCCAAGGCCAAGTATGCCCGTGGCGGCATGACCCACGCGATGAACCGCACCACCTACGCCTTCCTGATGGGCCAGGCGGCCAGCATCAACGCGGCCGGCGCGATTGTGACCGGCATGGGCAACGCCATGCCCCTGATCGGCGGCGGCATCGAGCTGCTGGACTTCATCCCGGACTACGTGATCGTGTCCGGCTACTTCGACAACTATCTCCTGGCGGAGCGCGCCGGCGAGAAGTTCGCGACCTCCGAGCACGTCCGCTTCCTCCAGGATCAGACTGTGTTCAAGGGCACCGCGCGCTATGACGGCGGTCCCGCGATCGCCGAGGCCTTCGTGGTCCAGGCCATCAATGGCGCTTCCGTGACCGTGAACGCCGTGACCTTCGACCCTGACAAGGCCAACAGCGTCGAGAGCATCACGCTGAACACCCAGACCGCCTCCATCGCGGGCACCGGCACCGTTCAGCTCTATGCCTACACCGCGCCTGGCACCGGCTCCGTGACCTGGGCCTCCGGCACCAGCGCCAAGGCGACCGTCAGCTCCACCGGCCTCGTGACCGGCGTGACCGCGGGCACCAGCGTGATCACCGCGACCTGCAACGGCAAGACCGCCAGCTGCACGGTGACCGTGACCTGATGAAATGATGAGAAGGGAGGACTGCTGAATGCGGACACTGATCGCAATCCCATGTATGGACATGGTGCATACGCTCTTCTTCGCGTCCATGATCGCGCTGGAGAAACCGGGCGAGACGGAGGTCGCGGTCAGCAGCTCCTCCCTGGTCTTTGAGGCGAGGCACCTGCTGGCGCGGAAGGCCATCGAGGGCGGCTTCGACCGGATTCTCTGGCTCGACTCGGACATGCACTTCGGGCCGGACCTGATGGAAAAGCTCGCCGCGGATATGGACACGGGGCTGGAGTACGTCTCCGCCGTCTACTTCACCCGGAAAAACCCGGTGAAGCCGTGCGTCTATGAGATCGTCCACGACACGCCGAACGCGGAGGGGGAGATGATCCCGACCGCCGAGAGCGTGACGGAGATCCCGGACGGCCTGTTCGAGGTGGAGGGCACCGGCTTCGGCGCGGTCATGATGACCGTCGACCTGGTCCGGCGCGTCGGACGCCTCCCGTTCTATCCGCTGGAGGGCTACGGCGAAGACCTGAGCTTCTGCCGGCGGGCGCGGGCCGCGGGCGCCAAGCTGTACTGCGACGGCCGGATCAGGATCGACCATGTCGGCCAGTCGCTGGTAAACGAGACATTCTGGAAGAGGACGTGAAAACGATGAGCGTTGATCTGAGCAGTGCGCTCCAGATGGTGAAGGCGCGCCTGAACCGCCTGCAGAGCGACACCTCGCTGGACGAATACCTGACGGTCCGGATCGAGGCAGCCGCCGCGGAGCTGGAGGGCACCGGCATCCACCTGACGGACAGCGCGGACGACCTGATGCTCGTCGTGGACTACGCGGTCGAGCAGTACCAGAGCCGGGACAAGCCCGGCGGGCTGCCGGACTGGCTGCGGCTGCGGCGGCGTGAGCGCTGGGTGCGGGAAGGGGTGCGGGCGGAATGATCCTTGATTCCGGCATATGCACTGTATTCCGCAGGGTCGACACCGCCATGGGCGGCGAGACGCCGAAGCCCGGCTATCAGCTGGTCGGGCGCAGCTGGTACGGCGAACTGGATTTTGAGACAAGCCCCGCGCGGCCCACGGAGGGCCGCCGTGAGCTGAGAACGGACGCCCGGATCAGAATCCTGCAGAACCGGGGGATCAGGCAGAACGACGTGGTTATCCTGCGCGAGCTGGCGGACTGGGAAGGACGGACGGCGGGCGAGCCGATCTACAAAATCCAGCGCGCCTGGCACGGGAAGGACGACGACGGCCCGACGCCGATCACCGACCTGTCGCTGGAGGTGACGCGGCCATGACGCTTGGGGACATCCGGGCAATGCTGACCGCCGTCGACCCGGCGGTCCGGCACGGCTTCTCGATGGAGGAGACCGAGGACTACACGTATTGGGAAGAGACAAAGCAACTGGGGCTGATCTCGGACGACAGGCACGACGAGGCCTGGCGTTTTTATGTCCACCGCTTCACGCGGGACGAGTATGACGCCGTCGCGCCGCGGCTGATGGCCGCGCTCGATGAGGACGACCGGATCACGGTGAGCCACACGGTGGACCACGATCCGGAGGACGGATGGATTCACCACATCTTCGAGTGCGAGGGATACTGAGATGGCAGGATTCGACGCGAGCGGCCTGGACGAGCTGATCCGGGACATGACCCGGCTGGGGCAGCGCACCGGAGCCATGGCGCAGGCCATGACCCAGGAGGCGGGCAACGAGATCGCCGCCAGCTGGCGGCGCGAGGCCGAGAAAAGGAAGTTCCGCAAGAGCGGCGCGATGATCGAGTCCATCGGCACGCCGGAGGGCGTGCAGTCCTTCGGGGACGGCGGCACGGTGTACGTGGACGTCTACCCCAAGGGCAAGGACAAGAAGGGCACGCGCAACGCGGCGAAGGCATTCATCCTGCACTACGGCACGAAACACATCCAGCCGAGCTACTGGACCGACGCGGCGAACGACGCCGCGGAGCCCACGGTGAACGAGAAACTGGAGAACATGTGGGGCGAGTTCCTCGAGAAGGGGCGCGTCCCGGTCGTGGCCGACACAGGCGGCCAGGAAAAACGATAGGAGTGTGAGAGCATATGGCAATGATCGGCATGCGCTATGTAGTGGCGACACCCCTCACGGCGCACACGGACGGCTCCGAGCCGACCTATGGCACCGGCGTGGTCGTGGGCCGCGCGATGACCGCGAACCTGACCATCAACCGGGCGAACAATCCGCTGCGCGCGGACGACATCGACGCCGAGGACGACAACGGCATTACCAGCATGCAGGTCTCCATCGGCGTGGACGACATCTCCGAGGAGGTGCAGGCGACGCCCCTGGGCCTGCTGGAGAAGGTGACCACCGGCTCCGGCCAGACCGAGCAGACCTACTACCTCGAGAGCGCCAAGAGCGGCAACTATGTCGGCCTGGGCTATATGCGCGTCCGCCGGTACCACGGCGTGACGAGCTACCAGGGCATCTGGATCTACAAGGCCATTTTCGGCTTCACCTCGGAGAATGCCGAGACGAAGCAGGAGACCATCAACTGGCAGACCCCGACCCTCGAAGGCAAGGCCGAGGCCCTGCAGACCCGCGGCACCGGGGAGCCCGTCTTCCGCAAGAAGGCGAACTTCACCACCGCGGCGGCCTGCATCGCCTGGCTGAACGGCCTGGCCGGGATCTCCGCCTGACCAACAAGCCGGAGTGCCGGAGACCACACGGTCCCGACGCTCCGGCCGCTTCTGCGGTTATAGGAGGCTCGCATGAAGACAACCCCGCTGAAAATCGGCAAGCGGACCTTCGCCCTGGCATTCACGGCGGAGGCGCTGGCCGACCTGGAGGAGACGGTCGAGGGCTTTGACCTCGGGAAGGTCTCCGAGACCACCAAGAGCATGAAGACGCTGCTGGACGCGGTGGCGATCCTGGCGAAGGCCGGCGAGGACCTCGAAGGCCGGACGCTGGATGTCGACCGGCACTGGTTCGGCGCGCACATCTCCCCTGCGCCGGTGAGCCTGGCAAAGGTCCAGATCGCGGTGCTCAACGCCTTTGCCGAGGGCTTCCGGATGGAGGCCGAGGCGGGCGAGGATGAGGACAGCCCGGTCGACGAGGTGCTGGAGGAGCTGAAAAAAAAAGAGAACGGCTGACCTGGCGCAAGCTGATGAACTACGGCCTGGTGGCCGGCCTGCGCTGGGGCGAGATGCGGACGCTCGCGCCGGGGCTGATATGCGATCTCTATATCTACCGACTTCGGTACGATGATATGGAGCACGGGATCATGAGAAAACGGGAGCGGGCGTATGACATGTAAACAAAGGAGGGCATAACTTATGAGCGAGATCAAATACTACGGCAGCGGGGCCGGGCTGCCGGATTCCGCGTTCTGGGATGGATTCAACCGGGTCTTCGCCTACGGCGGCGCGGACCGGAGCCACGAGACGGACAGCGGGATCCTGACCGGCGTCACGCTGACCACCGGCTACGGGGCCATCGCGGCGACGGCGAGCGCGGGCACCGCCCAGCAGCTCACGACCGGGACGCTCGCGGCCAGCACGGCGAAGTATGTCAACGTCGCCATCGCGCCCAGCGCGAACAGTGAGACGCTCCTGCGCACCCTCCAGGGAGCCGGCGCGGCGCTGGCCGTCGAGGCGAACAAGGCTGTCGCGGCGGTCGTCGAGGCCGCGAGCGGGATCATCGAGTTCACGCTCAACCTCTCCCGGGCGACGGTGCTCACCTGCCTGACCGACCTCAATACCGTGATGGACGAGCGCGGCACGCCCGCCGAGGGGCGCTGCATCGCCATGCCCTCGACGCTCATGGGCGAGCTGGCGAAGGACAGCGCGGTCCAGGGCGAGACCGACATCGAGATCACGGGCGGCGTGAAGCGCGTGATGGGCTTCGACGTGGTGATCGACGACGAGCTCGACGGCGAGATGATCGCCTGGCAGAAGGACGCCCTCGCCGTGGCGGCGATCGTGGACAGCTACACCCGGACCAGCGGCGCCGTGAGCGCGACGTTGCACGCCGGCGCGCTGGTCGTGGACGCCGACGGCGTGGCGGTGGTGACCGTGAGCTGAGACGGCCCCGGAGAGGAGGTGACGCCGGATGGCCGTGAAAGAGATCGGAACCAGATTCAAGCTCGAGGGTGTGCAGAAGTTCAAGCAGGAGATGAATAACTGCGCCGCCGCGGTCAAGGTTTTGAACAGCGAGGAGAAGCTGGCCGAGGCGCAATTCAAGGCCACCGGCAACTCCGAAGCCTATGCCGCCGAGAAAACCCGCATCCTGAAGGAGCAGATGAAGCAGCAGCAGGCGGCGGTCGAGGCAGCGGAGAAGGCCATCAAGGATCTGTCCGACCAGGGCATGAAGCCGAACGACCGGATCATGCAGCAGTGGCAGATCCGGTTGAGCAACGCCAAGACAAACCTGTCGAACATGCAGACCAAGCTGAACGCGGTAGAAAAGGAGTTCGGCGAGCAAAAAACGGCGGTCAAGGACACGAAGGACGAGACCGAAAAATATAACACCGAGATGGGAAAGGTGGCCCAGGGCGTCAACCTGCAAAACACCATCACCGCGATCGATAACCTCAAGGGGCATATCGAGAACATCACCCGGAAGGCCGTGCAGGCCGCCAAGGCGGTCTGGGACATGGGCGCGGACGCGGGCAAGTGGGCGGACGACATCGCCACCGCGGCGGCCCAGGCGGGCGTGGACGCGGAGACCTGGCAGAGCTGGCAGTACGCCAGTCGCTTCATCGATACGAGCGTCCAGGACATCCTCAAAAACCAGCAGGACATCGACAAGAAGTTCAAGGAGGGCGAGGAGAGTTCCAAGACCTACGCCGAGGCGATGAAGGAAGTGGGCGTCTCCGTCCGCGACGCCAGCGGGAACCTGCGCGGCAGCCGGGAGATGTTCTGGGACGCCATCGACGCCCTGCACGACATCAGCGACGCGGACGAGCAGGCCCGGAAGGCGACACTGCTCTTCGGCAATGACTGGCGGACGCTCCAGCCGCTGATCCAGGCGGGCAGCAAGGCCTACAAGGACATGGCCCAGCAGGGCATGGAGGTCGCCGTCGTCTCCAACGAGCAGGTGGCGGCCCTGGGCAGCGTGGACGATGCCGTCCAGGACATGAACGCCCGGTTCGACAAGCTGAAATATGAGAGCCTGGCGGCGATGGCCCCCACCTTCGAAACCGTGGCGCAGGCCATGAGCACGGCCACGACGGCGCTCAATGAGTTCATCAGCAGCGAAGAGGGTCAGAAGGCCCTGGAAGGGCTGAACGCGGCCCTCTCCGGGATCATCAGCTCATTCCTGGGCGAGGACGGCGGGAAGGGCACCTTCCAAAAGATCGTCGAGGGCGCGAGCGGCGCAGTCGAGGAGTTCACGAAGCTGCTGGAGTGGATCAGCAACAACGGCGAGGCCGTGAAGGGCATCCTGCTCGGCATCGCGGGCACCTGGGGCGGCCTGACCGTCTTCAAAGAGGCGCTGCTGGTGATGCAGCTGATCAACCAGTTCGGCGGCAGTTCGCTCGGGAAGATGCTCTCCGGCGGGGGCAACGGGAACGTCCCGGTGAGCGCGGAGACCTCCAACACAGCGGTGAACAGCGTAAATACTACCGCCGCGATGAACGATTCCGGGGGCGCTTTCGGGAGGTTCACAACCAAAATAGGCGCTGCGTCCGTGGTTGCGCTTGCCGTAGCGAATTATAACAATCAAAAAAAGACGCTTGATGCGCTTGCGCAGGAACAGCTTGATGTCTCGGACAAGATTGCGCAGAATCAGCAGCAATTACGGGAAAAAGGCCTCGCCATCGACGCAACATGGAGCGAGGCGGTCAGCCGCGGCGCGGCCGCGCTGGAAAGCAAGAATATTGCGCCCGGCATATTCGGCCCGACGTGGGGAGAAAACAAGCCTGCGCTCCGTGAAGCCGTGACCTACTGGCAGGATAATCTTGACGCAATCCAAGATTTTCTGTCCAGCGACACGGTGAAAAAGCTCCGGGAATTATCAGCTGACGACCTGATTGACATGGGCAACACGAAGACGGAGGGCGCGGACGTATCGAACCTATACGCTTTTGTCAAAAGCGTATCGAAAGAGATGGCGTCCTCCGACGGCGCGGCGGAAACCGCTGAGGAGGCGAGCGCGCGGCTTGAAACCCTGAAGACCGACGCGGAGAGCGCGAAGACCGCCGTCCAGGAGCTGTACAAGGAGCTCAATGAAAAGTACGGCGTGATCCAGAACGGCCAGACGGGGCAGTTCGAGCTCCTCAACTCAGACAACAGCGCGGACGCTAACGCTGGCATCAAATTGCTGAATGAGCTCTACACCAAGGCCGCGGAACTCAAGACAAAATACGAGGAGGCCGGGAAGGCCGTCCCGCAGGGGCTCGCGGCGGGGATCGAAGAGGAGACCAGCACCGCGGAGACCGCGGCGCAGTCGCTCGCGGAGAAGACCGTGAAGGTCGTATCCACGAAGCTCCTGATCAACTCGCCGAGCAAGGTCATGGAGGCGATGGGCCAGAACGTGGCCATCGGCCTCGCCAACGGCATCAACAGCCGGGCAGGCGTCGCCGTCGCGGCGGCGCAGGCGCTCGCCAACCGCGTGACGGCCATCATGCGGCAGGCATTGCAGATCAACTCGCCGTCGAAGGTCTTTGAGCAGCTGGGCGCGTACACCGGCGAGGGATTCGCCATCGGCATCGAGCGGAGCATCGCGCAGGTCGACCGCGCGGCGGGCAGGATGCTCAGGGCCGCCGCCAGCGCGTCCAGGAACGCGCCTGCGGGCGTTTCCGCGCCGGGGTGGAGTAACAATCCGTCCGCGGGCCGGACGGCCCTCAGCGGGGCCGCCGGGGCGGTCCCTGAGAAGGTACAGGTCACGGTGATGGTGGACAAGGACGTCCTGGCGGAGACAACCGTCCCGCTGGTGGACGCGATGATGGGCGCGCGGCTCAACGCGGTGAGGAGGTAAGGCGATGGCGCGGCATGTGGAAGCCTGGATGGACGGCGTGGCGCTGTCCTCCGTCGGGCCGTTCCTCCTCCAACAGATTCAGGAGGAGCCGCCTGAAACAGAGCAGACCAGCTACGCCCGGCCCGGCATGGACGGGCAGTGGGCCGGCCCGACGCGGCGGACGGCGCTGCGGATCGTGCTGATGGTGGCGATCCGCGAGCTGTACGACCTGCCCCGGCGGGCGATGCTGGCCGAGGCGCTTGCGGTCTG